>NZ_JAPZQJ010000444.1:0-10781 GCF_027530405.1 Microcystis sp. LE19-41.2A
TGACAGTAGGGAAGACCTGTTTAGGAATTGACGCGGGAATTGAAAGTTTTGTCGCTACTTCACGGGGAGATTTAATCAAAGCCCCTCGATTTTTGTTGAAAGTACAGAGTAAGCTTAAATTGCTACAAAGACGCTTGAAACATCAAGTCAAAGGCTCGAACAATTGGTTAAAACTCCAAGAGAAGATAGCAAGATTACACGAGAAAGTGTCTAATACTCGTAGAGATTGGCATTTTAAGTTAGCTCATTACCTTTGCGATCTCGCTGATAATATCTTTGTTGAAGATATTAACTTCGTTTCCTGGTCTAGAGGGATCGTTAGAAAACAATCTCTGGATTCAGGTATCGGTAGTTTTATTAACGAGATATTACCGTTTGTCGCTTGGAAACGGGGAAAATATTATCTTAAGGTTGATAAAAACGGAACCTCGCAAGAGTGTCCGAATTGTGGCGCAATTACTGGTAAAAAAGCGTTATCGGAAAGAGTTCACCGGTGTGATTCTTGCGGCCACATTGAACCAAGAGATACGGCATCAGCAAAGGTAATTGAGAACCGAGGAAAAAATGCGGTCGGACTGACCGTGTTAGAAAACGCTTGCGGAGGCGATTTGACGGGGATCGACTGGGTTAAACTCGGTCGATCTAGTTAAAAGCCTAAGAACCGAGAATCCCCCGCTACACCGCGCGAGCGGTTAGCGGGGGAGAGTCAATCCCCGATAACTGATAACTGCTAGACTAATTGGGTGATGCTTGCAAGATTAATAAAACCAGTGTCGAGATTAGAATGCAGGGACTTTTAAGAAAACTTTGGCGTGCGATCGAAAACTTTTTTACCCGACTTTTGGGGGGACAAGGGGGAAAGGGGAGAGTACAAGCGATCGAATCTGTTCCCCTAACCGATACAGACTACGAGTTTCTCTATATGCAGTTACTCGATGGAGTGTCCCACGGTTGGCACGAAGGCAGAATTCTGAGATTTTTTGAGAAATTGGGCGATCGAGGTCGGCAAAAAGATTGGGTAGAATGGTTAGAGCGCTTTGGGAGCCGTCTGCAATCCTCCGCTTCCCTTAACCAACTTCTCGCCACCAGAATGATCCGTTTGGGAGAATTAGCTCGCGCTTTCCCCGGGATTGAACGTATTGGTGAAGCTTCCTACGAGATCGGTTATCAACTCTACACCAAAGAAACTGCCACTTTAATCTGGGAATACGCCGGCGACGATGAGGACCCGGGCAGTTATTCCCAGCCGCAAACCCCAGAAAATTTCTTATATTCGGGTGAAACTAGCGATTTTAACGGTGCTGACCCAGAAAATCCCCAATTAGAAACCCTCACCCTCGATGAATTATTTGACCGTCTGCAAAACGATCCTACCCTAGCCGGGCAAATGGCCGAACAATTGGGCATCGAAAATAAGGACGCAGAAAGCATTATTGATAGTCTCATCGCTCAATTTTCCCCCCAGGAAGCTAAAAACCCTGAAACTGCCGAAGATTGGTTTAATCAGGGCTTAGAACAGGCAAATTTAGGCAATTGGTCAAATGCGATCGCCGATTGGGAACAGGCCTTGACGATCGATCCCCAATTAGCCTCGGCCTGGCATAATCGTGGTGGTGCCTTAGCCATGATTGGTAACTACGAAGAAGCTTTAAATAGTTATGATCGCGCCCTAGAAATCACCCCCAACGATCACCAAGTCATTAACGCTAGAGGCAGCGCCCTATACGGACTGCAACGTTGGCAAGAAGCGTTAGAATGTTGGCAACAGGTGCTAGAAGCGGACGATAATTTTTATCAAGCTTGGTACAATCGCGGCAGTACCCTAGAAAATTTAGGCGAAACCCAAGCAGCGATCGCCTGTTATCAAAAAGCTTTAGGGATTGCGCCGGATTTTGAGCTTGCCCAAACCCGTCTAGAGGCTTTACTAGGGCAAAAACCGCCCGAAGACGACGGTAATCCCCCCGCCTGATTCAATCTGAACTTGAGCAGTCAACAGCCTACAATGAGGAGAGGATAGAGACTAATTTTAATCAATCAGGCCCAGCAATGAGTATAAAAAGCAAACCTCCTTCACAATCTCGCCTGATCGGTAATGTTTTATTAGCCGTAGGCGGCTTATTTCTGATTGTTAACCTTCTTTTCCCGCAATTATTTGGCCCTAGCGTCCCCAAAGTTCCCTATAGTCTTTTTATCGACCAAGTGGAAGATGGCAACGTCGCTAGGGTATCCGTGGGACAGAATGAGATTCGTTATCAGCTTAAAAACGACCAAGAGGGCAACTACGGACGAATTTTCAGCACTACACCGATTTTTGACCTAGAATTGCCCAAACGTCTAGAAGCCAAGGGCGTAGAATTCGCCGCCGCGCCACCGCCAAAAAATGGCTGGATTGGCAGTGTCCTTAGTTGGGTGATTCCTCCCCTGATTTTTGTCGGTATTTGGCAATTTTTCCTCGCTCGCAGCGGTGGTGGTGGTCCAGCCGGGGCTTTATCGATTACCAAAAGTCGCGCTAAAGTCTATGTGGAAGGAGACACCACCAAAACCACTTTTGAAGATGTGGCCGGTGTGGAAGAAGCGAAAACCGAATTGGCCGAAATCGTCGAATTTCTCAAATATCCCCAACGTTACATTCAAATCGGGGCGCGGATTCCCAAGGGTGTCCTCCTAGTCGGTCCGCCGGGGACAGGAAAAACCCTGCTGGCAAAAGCAGTCGCGGGAGAAGCGGGAGTTCCTTTCTTTAGTATCTCAGGTTCGGAATTCGTGGAACTCTTTGTCGGTGCAGGTGCGGCCCGAGTGCGAGATCTGTTTGAACAGGCCAAGAAAAAAGCCCCCTGTATTATTTTTATCGATGAATTAGACGCGATTGGTAAATCTCGCGCTAACGGTAATTTTATGGGGGGTAACGATGAGCGGGAACAGACTTTAAACCAATTATTGACGGAAATGGACGGTTTTAACGCTGGTGATGCGACGGTAATCGTGCTGGCCGCTACTAATCGCCCAGAAACTCTTGATCCCGCCCTTTTACGCCCTGGCCGTTTTGATCGCCAAGTGTTAGTTGATCGCCCCGATCTGGCTGGACGCTTAAAAATCCTCGAAATCTACGCAGGTAAGGTAAAATTAGGCTCAGATGTGGATTTAAAACAGATTGCTACCCGCACCCCTGGTTTTGCTGGTGCTGACTTAGCTAATCTAGTCAATGAGGCCGCTTTATTGGCAGCCCGCAATCAACGCAGCACCGTCGCCCAAGAGGACTTTAATGAGGCAATCGAGCGGGTAGTGGCCGGTTTAGAGAAGAAAAGCCGGGTTCTCTCGGAAAAAGAGAAGAAAATCGTCGCTTATCACGAAGTTGGTCACGCTCTCGTCGGTGCAGTTATGCCGGGGGGTGGTAAAGTTGCTAAGATTTCGATCGTCCCTCGCGGCATGGCAGCCCTCGGTTATACCCTGCAAATGCCCACGGAAGACCGTTTCCTTATGGATGATACGGAATTACGCGACCAAATTGCTACTCTTTTAGGTGGTCGGGCCGCCGAGGAAATTATCTTTGGTAGTATTACTACTGGGGCAGCTAATGACCTACAGCGGGCGACGGATTTGGCCGAACGCATGGTGACTACTTATGGTATGAGTAAGACCTTAGGTCCCCTGGCCTACGAAAAAGGTCAACAGAATAGTTTTCTGGGAGATGGTATGATGAATCCCCGGCGCTTGGTGAGCGATGATACGGCCAAAGCGATCGATAATGAAGTGAAAGAGATTGTCGAAAATGGTCATCAGCAGGCCCTGGATATCCTTGCTCAAAATCGCGATTTGCTCGAAGAAATTGCCCAAGAAATCCTCAGTAAAGAGGTGATTGAAGGGGAACAGTTGCAAGCACTGCTCGATCGCGTTAAACCCCTCGATCGAGAACCTGTTACTGTTTAGATTGATTTGATTTTTACCTTACCCCATCTTCAACAAAGATGGGGTTTCTCATCTAGAAATTTTGACCTTTAAGAGGGATTGGGGCTGAATATTGAGGAGATAATCCAGAAAAGTCTTGGCGATCACAGATAGTTTTTTATCCTTGGGATAAACCACATACCAATGGCGTTGGATGGGAAAATCTTGCACGTCAAGGATGGTAAATTCCCCATTGGGATTATCTAAATTTAAGACGTGCTGAGACAGAACTGAAATTCCTAAACCACCAGCGATCGCTTGTTTAATGGCTTCATTATTGCCGATTTCCAAACGCAGAGATACGGTGATGCCATGGTCGAGAAAAATTTGCTGTACTGCCCGTCTAATTCCCGATCCCATTTCCCGCATAATAAAAGGTTCCCCTTGCAGTCGTTTAATCGGAATTTTTTTCTGTCCCGCTAGGGGGTGATCTTTGCGAGCAATAACCACGAGGGGATTTTCCAGAAACGGTCGAATCTCTAGGTTTAGCTCTTGGGGGGGTTCGCTTAAAATATATAGGTCATCAACATTATTGATCATCCTTGTTTCTAGGTCTTGGTGATTGGTCAATTCTAGGGACACATCCACCCCTTGGTACTGTTGACAAAAAGGACCTAGGATTTGAGGGATTAAATATTGGGCTGTGGATACCGCCGCTAAACGCAGTTTACCCTGTTTAATGCCCTTGATATCAGCGATCGCCATCTCAAAGTTATCAAGATCCTTGAGGACTGCTTGACAGGTGACTAATAAACTGCGTCCGGCCTCGGTTAAATACAAACGTTTGCCTATCTGTTCAAATAAGGGTAAACCCACTGATTTAGTCAGTTGTTTCATCTGGGTAGAAACGGTGGGTTGGGTGATCGATAGTTCTTCAGCAGCCCTGGTGAAACTGCCATGACGAGCGGTCGCTTCAAAGACAATCAGTTGATGTAAAGTGGCGTGAATCAAGAGAGGCCTCTAGAGAGCTACACTTCTGTTACTGCCTTGAGGAGCTTTGCTAAACAGAAGCAGGAATGGAGGGGAACGAGTAAAAACCTCCCCACCCCGCTTATATCATAGGTTTAAATCAATACTTTTGTAAAGATATATCGATTTAAACTCAATTTACAAAAATTTGCTTGTCAAGCTATCCGTTCTAGTATAGATTTAGAACAATCGATCTTTAAAAACCATAAAGTTTTGTCTATCAAGGCTGGTCTGTCAACCGCCAGCTTTGTTATGGCAAAAAATCCTTTGCTCAGTTGGATTCTCATGGAAATAACCAATCGTATTCATTTTGACAATTTGCGGGGCGATAGCTTCGGTGGTGTAACAGCTGCCAGCGTTTCTCTCCCTCTAGCTCTTGCCTTCGGGGTGGCTTCTGGGACGGCGATCGAGGCCAGTTTAACCGACAAAAATCCCGAATTAGGCTTACCTGCGGACTTGACACTGTCCAAAGTTCTGCCCGCAACAGGTTTGCTTAAGGGGTAAAGAGCCTTACTCTTACTCTCTTTCAGCTTTTGAAGGTTCATTTAGTTCGTTTATATTCAATACTCCTCATCAGGGGAGGCTTAAGGAGGTATTCGTGGATTTTTTCTCATTGTTTGTCATGGACTTTATCCAGCAGTTGCAGTCGCCAACGCTGGCCTTTTTGATTGGTGGCATGATCATTGCCGCTCTCGGTAGTGAATTGGTCATCCCAGAGTCGATTTGTACGATCATCGTCTTCATGCTGCTGACCAAAATCGGTCTGACCGGCGGGATTGCCATCCGCAATTCCAACCTGACGGAAATGGTATTACCAATGATCTTTGCCGTCATAGTAGGGATTATTGTGGTCTTCGTCGCACGCTATACCTTAGCCAATCTGCCCAAGGTGAAAGTGGTGGATGCGATCGCAACTGGGGGGTTATTTGGAGCCGTGAGTGGCTCGACTATGGCAGCCGGTCTGACGGTACTCGAAGAACAAAAGATCCCCTACGAGGCCTGGGCCGGCGCACTCTATCCCTTTATGGATATCCCGGCGCTGGTAACGGCGATCGTGGTGGCTAACATTTATCTTAACAAGAAGAAGCAGAAAGAATCGGCCTACGACCGCGAGTCTTTTAGCAAGCAGCCGGTGGCGGCCGGGGATTATTCCGATCAGCAGGATTATCCCAGCAGTCGGCAGGAGTATCTCAGTCAGCAGCAGCCTACGGATAATCGGGTCAAGATCTGGCCGATCATTGAAGAAAGCCTTCGCGGACCTGCCCTATCGGCCATGTTATTAGGTCTGGCTTTGGGCATATTCACCCAGCCGGAAACTGTCTATAAAAGCTTCTACGATCCCCTCTTTCGTGGCTTGCTTTCAATCTTGATGCTGGTCATGGGGATGGAGGCTTGGTCAAGGGTTGGCGAACTGCGTAAGGTGGCCCAGTGGTATGTCGTCTATAGCGTCCTAGCACCCTTTGTGCATGGTCTAATCGCCTTCGGTCTCGGCATGGTTGCCCACTACGCCACCGGGTTCAGCTGGGGCGGTGTCGTGGTTCTGGCCGTCATCGCTTCCTCTAGTTCCGACATCTCCGGGCCGCCCACGTTGCGGGCCGGTATCCCCTCGGCTAATCCCTCCGCCTATATAGGCGCGTCCACGGCCATCGGTACGCCCGTAGCGATCGGCTTGTGCATACCCTTCTTCCTTGGTCTCGCCCAGGCCCTCAGCGGCGGCTAGGATTGTGGTCTGTGGGCGCTCCCTTGACGGGGCTTACCAAGCAAATAAATGTACACATTTAAGGAGATAATCAACATGGCCAAACCAGCCAAAAAGCTCGTCATCGTCACAGAAAAGATTTTGTTGAAAAAAGTCGCCAAGATCATCGAAGAATGCGGGGCGAGTGGTTACACGGTGATGGATACTGGCGGTAAAGGCAGTCGCAACGTGCGCTCGTCGGGACAACCCCACGTTTCCGAAACCGATACGAATGTTAAGTTCGAGATACTTACCCCCGATCGAATTATGGCCCAAAATATTGCCAAGCAGGTTGCCGATCAGTTTTTCCTCAATTTTGCGGGCATGATCTATCTCTGTGATGCGGAGGTTCTGTACGGACAGAGTTTCTGTGGACCAGAGGGCTGTGAAATCTAGACAACTAAGCTTGTCTTGATCCGGGCCACCCCATCTGCAGCCTGACTGTCCTTGAGCGGTGGCCCTTTTTCCTATCCCCCAGTTTTATGACCACCTAGGGCTTGCTGAATAAATCTAAAAACCTTGTTGGATAAGGCTTTTAGGCTTTTTTCCCTCAAAAAGTGCTGACCATTGGAGTGATTGGGGGTAAAATTCCTGGACTTTTTCCCTGAAAATTAGGTAACTGACTACCTCAAAATCGGTAAAACCCTACACCCTATACCCCACACCCCACACCCTGCCCCCACGAAAAACTTTTTCAGCAGACCCTACCTAAAACCTTTAAACCCTCATCCCTTTAAACTCATGATTTTGTCCCATATTCTGCCTCCTTTGATCGGGGAGATAGCGGCTCCCATGGCTCCGCTCCCCTTGCTCGCCACCGTTGTGGCCGAGGATTCACCGATTATTCTCTCTGGCGTATTGCTGACACTGGTGGTGATTTATCTGGCCAGCAAGCTCGGCGCAGAGGCCGCCAGACGATTGGATTTTCCGCCGGTACTGGGAGAACTGGTCGCTGGTGTGATTGTCGGCGTTTCGGCACTGCATCTGCTCATCTTTCCCGAAGGGGGACTATCGGCCTCGGACTCGCTGATTATGACGGTACTGCAAGGATTGAATCAATTGGCCCCGGCTGCCGTGGACCGGATCTTTGAGTCCCAAAGTGAAGTGATTTCGGTTCTAGCTGAAATCGGTGTGATTATTCTGCTGTTTGAAATTGGCCTAGAATCCGACCTGCGGCAACTCAAGGAAGTGGGAATTCAAGCCACGGTTGTGGCCTGTGTGGGGGTTGCGGCACCTTTTGCGGCAGGTACGGCCGGGTTAATGCTCGTCTTTCATGTGGCGGCTATCCCGGCGATTTTTGCGGGGGCAGCCTTAACGGCAACCAGTATCGGTATTACCTCGAAGGTGTTGTCCGAGTTAGGTCAACTCAAATCCAAAGAAGGGCAAATTATTGTCGGTGCGGCGGTGATCGATGATGTCCTCGGTATTATTGTTCTGGCTGTGGTCGCTAGTTTAGCCAAAACTGGTGAGATTGATGTGACCAATGTTATTTATCTGATTGTCAGCGCTACGGCCTTTTTGATCGGATCAATTTTGTTGGGAGGTATTTTTAACAAAAGTTTTGTGGCGATCGTGGAGCGGCTGAAAACTCGGGGCAATATTGTTATTCCGGCATTTGTCTTCGCTTTCTTTATGGCATTTTTGGGCAATGCTATTCATCTTGAAGCGATTTTAGGGGCTTTTGCTGCGGGTTTGGTGCTTGATGAAACTGATACCCGGAACGAGTTGGATGAGTTAATTAAACCGATCGCCGATTTGCTTGTACCAATTTTCTTTGTGACGGTGGGAGCGCGTGCTGATCTCGGTGTTTTAAACCCAACGGTACCGGAGAATCGGGCCGGACTTTTGATCGCTGTCTTTTTGATGGTTGTGGCGATCATCGGTAAACTGGTGACAGGCTGGGCAGTTTTTGGCATATCTGGAATCAATCGCCTCGCCATCGGTGTGGGTATGATTCCCCGGGGTGAGGTGGGTCTAGTTTTTGCTGGGATTGGTTCGGCCAGCGGAATTTTGGATAAGCCTTTGGAGGTGTCGATTATTATTATGGTAATCTTGACGACTTTCCTGGCCCCTCCCTTCCTCCGAATCGCTTTTGGTAAGACGGAAGCTGTTCCCGAAACCCTAGAAAGCAAGGATTCGGCTAATCCTATTCCTTAATTTTGCGGGTAAAATCTGATTTTTTAGACGAGGCTGAAGCATTTTCAGCCTTTTTACAAATCTATGCTAAGGATCACCGGAGCGATCGAGGTAAGATTTGAGAGTATCTAATCTTTTTCCTATGTTCGAGCAGACATTTAAGAATATCGACGATATTCTCCGAAAAGAGGCGGGATGCGCGACGGAGTTGGATTACGCAGAACAGATTTCCTAGATTCTCTTTTTGGCTCTTCGGTTTGTGTTATGCAATGGAGTTGTTCCCGATAACCATCGCCGCGTCTTTGCCGGGGACTTTACCCGGTGCGAAAATATTGAAAGAAGCGCCCCCGTTATCACTCAAGAGGCTAACCGACATATTTTGTCCAGCATTGGCGCGAATTAGGTATTGAACGACTTGTTCTCCCTTGATTTTGCCTTGAATAGTGGTTCCTTCGGTTCCGGCTTTGAATTGCACCCGTTCTTTACGGATTTCGCTTAAGGCGGGAGAAGGTAAGATGACTGGGGTGGTGATTAAGGTGGCCAGTAAAAAAGCGGAAAAGAGTTTACGCATGATTTAAGTTTTTTCCCAAGTTAATTAGATGTTTTACAGCGATCGCTAGATTTGTGGACAATTGTACTATAACGTCCGTCTAGTTTTTTTCCGAACGGGCTGATTTCGCTTTTTCTAGGGTGTCTTGACAGTTGATTTTGGCGAATTCTTCGATTTGTTCTGGTTTCAAATTAAAATCTGAACCCGCTCTTTCTTTAATTTGTTTTAAGAGTTGATCGGTTTCCGATTGGGTTAGTAAACCCGCTTGTTTTCCCGTTTCCGTGGCGACACAAACACCGTAGGTTACACCACCTGTGAATCCGAGGGTTCCCAAGAATTTCCCTCCTAGAAACAATCCGATACCCGCACCGATAACACCCGTGGTAATAGCTATCAACAAGACATAAACGGGTTTCATGCTTTTTTGATCTCCTCCAATGAAGACTAAGTGAGCGTGTTATTACATAGCGCCTTCGTCCACTTTGGAATAGGGTAGGTTTTTGATAAATTTGACGATCTGGTTGCCGTTGCGGTTAAAGGAACATTGGAAGGTATTGACCATTTTATCTGTCTCGTAAGTGCCGTTAACTGCGTGAGTGCCGTCGGTGCGTTGTCCTTCGTATTTGACGACGATATTACCCGGCGAGGTTTTATAAGCATTAGCGGCGCGAGATTTGCAGGCCGACAACATGGTAGCAGTATTCGCGGCATAAACTGGTAAAGTAGCGACGAGGGCGATTCCGGTGGCGATGGCGCTGAATTTTATAGACTCGAACATGATTGATTTTCTTACAGAGTAAGAGGGGCGATAATCTCTAGGATGCGTTCAAGATTTTTCGATAACTACCTAATCGTTACCGAGACGGTGAAAGGAACGGTATGATTGCCGTCTTTCGCTTCTCCCATGAGATAGACACGAATGGTATAGTCGCCATCTTTGGGGAGTTTAATTTTAGCCATGGCGTTGGGGCCTTGGGCAGAACTGTTATAAATCGCTACATTATTACTACCGGGCGGCAGGATATTAAAAAATACACTATGCTTGTCTTCTGGGTTGCCTGTCCCATCATCAGCAAGAGAAACCATCAGGGTTTGACCTTTTCTCGCTCTTAAGACAAAATCTCGGTATTCACGCCCTGTAATTGTCCCGTTGAGGGCGGCCATATCACTTCCCTGTTCAAAGTTCACTCTACCGCTTAACTGCGCTTGTAGAGGGGCGGTTAAACCTAAACCGAGGGATAAAGCGATCGCTACGGAAGCTAAAACGTTACGAGGGGAAATAAGCGGAAAATGTTTCATGTTTATGGCTCTTCGTTACTTGTTATGGTTCGATAGGGGGGCATAAATCGACTAAATCCTTATCTGGCAAGAGACTTAATTGATTAGTTCGCTCTAGATCAAAAATAATTGACAAAAATCGCCAAATGCCTTTCTATATAAGGGTTC
>NZ_JAPZQJ010000109.1:0-3016 GCF_027530405.1 Microcystis sp. LE19-41.2A
TAGGGCTTGCTGAATAATGGTAAAACCCTTTTAAAATAAGGCTTTTGACCTGTTAAAATCCGATGTTCATGCTGCGAAAATAGGATTGGGACATTCAAAAACCTTGCATTATCCTTCTTGTAGTACATAAACCAGTACAAAAAAAGAGGGCAACAAAGCCTGAAACGACCGGCTATTGACGACCGACGACCGACTCCTAACCCCACCAACAAACTTTTTCAGCAAACCCTAAATAAGCAATTCGACTCACCACTACTTCCAGATCGCTACCCCATAGTCTATCCCTTTCCTGGCGTTACTGGGTTTTCTGCGTTTGCTCCAGATATTTCTGCACACTCTGTCCCATCTGCACCAGATTCGGTTCAATCTTTTTGGCCAGAAGCTCTTCGACTAGGTGAACTAAGCGACTGAGCAAGAAGGGTGGCACACTGTGAACTGCGCTGAGGTCAATCCTCACTTCGACTCGGCTTTCGACCAATGTGCAATTGCCTCGATCCAGAAAGCGGTTCTTGCCAGCGCAAAACACCGCCTCTCGGTAGGCATGGGTTTCAATTTGCCAGTCTACAGTAAACTCATTGTTGTCCCAGATATCGTATTCCGTCCAAGTGAACAGTTCTTCACTCAAAAGTGCCCGAGCAGCGGCTGGGATGTCCCCACCCCCATGCCACTCCAGCACCAGTCGCACCAGTCGCTCCGCTTCCTGGCGAGACTTGAGTTGCAGCGATCGCACATTGGGCAGATACGGCCCCAACTCCATCAGCTTGTCCCGATAGGTGACATAAACCAAGGGTCGAGAAAACGACACCTGTGAATCAACGGAAATTTTGATCATCTTTGGGCTCCAACGGCATGGGGCAAGATATGCAGTTTAACGCGGGTATGAACTACTTGTACATCTTCAACCCCTATCCGCCCGAATACTCCGACCCCGTTTAACTCCTCCTTCCACGGCGTTCAAACAACCGTTCGACCTTGGGAATTAAGGATAAGATTCCCAAGGCTAAGAGAGTGCTGAGAATGGCCGTCGCTTCTCGCCCCATCCCTGCCGCTACGCCGATGGCCGCCGTTAGCCATATGCCCGCCGCCGTGGTCATCCCCTTAGCCTCCTCTTGGTGCCTTCCTATAATGATCGATCCGGCCCCAAGGAATCCCACCCCAGCGATCAAGCCCTGCAACACACGAGTTAAATCTGCGATCGATGCCCCAGATTGTTGAGGAATGAGGACGAAGAGTGCTGCCCCGAAAGAAACCAGCATATGCGTTCGCAACCCTGCCGCCTTGCCCTTGATCTCCCGATCGTACCCCAGTAGACCACCAAGGATCGCCGCAAGCAAGAAACGTAAAATGATGCGGATAATTTGAGCCACATCGGTGATCTCGGAGAATTCCGATAGCACAGTATTCCATATCACTTGCCACACACCCGTAGTCCCTCCTTACTTTGGCTGTACTTCATTCTACAAAGTTGGCTGTAATTTCTTTATTGATGTCCGATCGTTCTACCGATAGATTGCATCATCAATCGTGACTCGGAAAAACTCACCCTCTGACTCAAACCGCTCAGTGCCAAAGTACCATCCAATCCGCAGACGGGTCGGAATGGTATAGCCACAGAATGTGCCTTCTTCCTCTATAATTCCACCGAAGTCCACATAATGGGACTTAGACAAAAAACAAATCGATAAAAGCCTCAACTCCAATCCCCGCTTGGGATTTACTTCGAGAAGCCCAAAATCGCTGAAACCCAGATATATCAAGGAAAATCATAAATCGAGGTTAACCCTTTGTCCCGTAATGGTTTGAGCCTTTTTTGCTGACCGAAAACGCCTAAGTCCCATTAACATCGATCACTCGAATCGCTTCGCACTCGCAAAGATTACACTGGACTTTACCCAAACTTTCAAATCCCGAACAAGGGCAATCTGGTCGCGATTTGATGCCTCTACTGACTTGGTAGTTATGGCTGGCTCGTGAGATAGTACAAGATAATCCTTTACCTTGGCAGAAGCCTCTTCCACAAAACTCTCTGACTCCTGGAAGGGTCGCTCAGGGTTTTGGGGCAATTTTAGCGGTGATTGGTACACCCGCCTGTTTCCCCAAAACCCGAGGAAAATCCCAGGGCTGGCCTAAAGGCAAAAAACGGACTCCAAAAATCCCTTATCCTACGGTCAAAAAACGCTATTCTGCCCCGCCTAAATCGAAAAAGACCGCATCTTAATCCTTCATCCTGCTTTTTATCTCTTTCTCAGTCTTTTATCCCTAGCTGTGCCAATTTGGGCTGCAAATTAGTCTAAACAGAAGTTATGATTCTTATTTAACCATCTTTTAACGGCCGCATTTTCACAGTCTTGTTTTTGATGCCCATCTTGTTTTTTTAATGAATTCTGGCTCTAAATTAATTACTTGTTTTTGATTAGGAGAAACCACCCTAGGTGTGACACAGCCATGAAAATAAGTTGTAGTTCCCTTTCGATGATTACGACAATTACAATGAGGGCAATTAATTTTCTTAGATGAGAAATATTCTGTGCCATCTAATGCCACTAAAATTTCTCCATCTAAGTAGAGAAACTTTTTCAAAACTCCCTTTTCCTTTAACCATTGATAGACTTTTTGAACAGTCCCAGAGACAGTAGAGGCTGGCACTGCATCTAACAGATTTCTTATTTGATTATCCCCAGGAATTTTTTCAATTGAAAATAAACTTTCAGCATTATCTTTTCCCTTATTGCTTTTCATTAAACGTTGATGGTCTAAAACAGACAGCGACTGAGTAAAAAAGACTGAAAATGCAGTCATCACGGCATCTTCTACCTGATATTTTGTATTATTTCCAGGTTTCCTCTCATCGGGTAAATCATGTAATTCTTGACGTAAAAATTGCATTAATTCCGAAATTTCTAGGGTTGCCGCTTTTTGAGCCATCTTGGAATAATTTGACGTGCTGGTGGATTTCTAACTCACCCATTTTACCTTAGCTGACAATAATTATAAATTTTTATTTCCCTTGAATTCC
>NZ_JAPZQJ010000480.1:0-18902 GCF_027530405.1 Microcystis sp. LE19-41.2A
ACTTTTATCTTGCCCAGAATCAGATTGATAAGCACTCAAGCATTCTTGAAGCCAAGCAGGCAATTCTAAAGAGAACAAATCTTTGAATTTTTCTTCTCTGCTTTCACGACTAATTCCCAATTGCCTAAGAACACTTGGGGCTAACTGTCTTAACTCTTCTTCCCTTATTTCTCCCTCGGCTTGCTCTTGCTGAATTTTTTCTTTGAGTTTCTGTTCATCTCCATAAAAAATTTCTGATAAAACTTTTGAGTTGTCAGTTAAGTATTGATATTCTTCGTGATAATTTGTTCTCTCAAGGGGTTCGACTAATAGTTCTATTGTATTAGTAACTTGGATTTGCTCTGAAAGTCCTAAGATATGATTTTCTTCAGATAAACTTGACTCTAATAAGTGAGTCATTTCTTGAACAACTAAATCAGGATTTAGATAAGCCTGAGCGATCCACCGTTGGGTTTGAATGATTTGTGGGCGTAGCTTTAATCCAGACTTGCGAGCCAAATAAAACTCTAAAAATTTCGCCAAAGTGAACGGACGTTCCCAACCAAACTGATTCTCCAACTCCACCAACAAAACTTCCCGTATGGCTGGCTCAACCTCATACAAACCCTCATCAACCGGACGGCAAAGAGGCGACAGCAGCAAATCCACCTCAGCTACCCAAGGAATCCCTTCCCCTTCCAAAAAATTCAGGTGAATTAAATTGACCAACTCTGGAGATAAAATTAAAGGCAAAGCTGCATGGCAAGCTAACTTTAAATGCCTCAGACCAAACCGCCGTTCAAACGCCAAAACTTCCCGCACCGCCAACTCAGTGGGCAGCCAATTTTCCCGCACCAAACTAGGAGAAGTAATAATCTCTTCCAGCGTCTTACTCATTGAGTCCCACTCCTGCCGGAAAAGGATGTCCCCGCAAAATATTCACCGCATCCTCCAACCCCTCTCTTTCCAAGGGAAACATCGGCACCATGTTGGCAATATCTTCAGCAGTTGTCGTCAGCCAGCGATTTTGAGGCATAGGATTGAGCCAAGCGTAGAGGTAAGTGTAGGTGCTGAGGGTTTGGAGGAAAGTTTTAGTATCCCCCACTCGCATACCATCATAGTAACCACGGGCTGCCCCCCCATCGCTGATAATTAGCACACTATTTCCCTTGGCTTTCTCCTGCAAAACCTCCTCCAAAGGCCAAGCATTAGTCAAAGTAGGGCGCTGGTAGAAAAACTGTTCGGGACAGTCATGGAAGTAATAGCAGTCAATTTTTCCCAGCAACCCTCCCCGTGAAATACTTTCGATAGCTGCCTCAATTAGCGGGACGAAGGGAACCATCGAACCCTGCTGGTCCATCAAAACCAACAAACAGGCGAGGTTGCGGCGGCGGGGCTGCAATACTGGGCGCAACAACAGGCCAGTGCGACAGATGCTGTCAATCGTACCTTCAACATCCAATTCTTCGGGAACGCCCACTCGCTGGGGGCGGCGCAGTTGCCGCCATACTCCCGCCATATCCCGCCGATTCAGTGGCAAACGGGGCGTTAATTGGTAGGAATGGGGACTTTCAGTAAAATCAGTCTTCAAGACAAAGGACTGCTTGACCGCACTAGCAAGTATTACTTTTTCCGGCTGCGGTTGCTGCACTTCCTGCGGTTGGAGCTGAGGCTGCGGTTCAGGGGAAATGGAGGGAGGCTGAGGGGCTGTGGTTGTCGATTCGGGATTTGTCGGTGGCGGCGCGATGCTGGTGGGAGTTCGGGGAATCGGCGTGGTAATAATTTTTAGGTGAGGTTCGACTAATTCGGCAAAGGCAGTATCGAATAATTCCTGGTCTTCCCGTGATTTTGCCCAGAATAAGCGCAACAGTTCCTTAAAACGGTCATTATCTTCTAATCCCATACCCCCGCGAATGGTTTCAATGGCTTCCAGATAATCCGATACTCCCAACGGTACACCATTACGACGTAACCGCTGGAAAACTTGAAAGAGTGAGGTATCTAACTCAGCCATTCTGTTACCTTCCTCTCAGGCAGAGTTATTTTTCTGGTGGATTTTTTGCCTGACCCAAACTCGGAATTTTTGGCGCAACTTTCGGCGACCGAGGACAATATTTTTTACAATAAAACTGGGAATTCCTTTAACGGAAATTGAAGGGAAAGTCAGACTAATATCAGTTTCTTGATACTGTCCTGCTCGAAGTTGATAAATTTTCAAAATACCCAGATCATAGCGCCAAATCTCTGGTACGCCCAAACGGGCATAAATTGGCAATCTGTCTAGGGATTTGCTGGTAATATCTATCTCTAAAACTAAGTCAGGAGGGGGATCTTGTGCAAAATCAATATCCAGGCGACCTCTAACAGCCCTTTCATTTTCAAAGTAAAAACAATTATCTGGCTCACTTCCGGCTAAGGTAGCTTCTTTTTTCCAAGTTGTCGAGCCAAAACTTTCATAATCTAGCTCTAGTTCATCAGCTAAATCTTTAATTAAATCGCCAATAATTTCTTTATAACCTTCATGTTCGGGCAGTGGGGTCATGATTTATAAATCTCCTCGATCATAAGCCACTCTAGAGCTACGAGTGTCTCCCAGTTTTGCCAGAATTTCTTCGAATTCCTGCCAACTGATATTGTGGCGTAAAATTGTGCCAGATTGAGGAAAAGTAACAGTCATAATGTCTCCGATTAATGGATAGTGGTGATGGGTTCATAACCCGTCTTACATAAGGACGTTGTCCCGCAATTTTTCTTATTTATTAGACTCCTCTAATGACAGTCTTCGTCTAATTGAGTTCGCTACCACAAGCATGACAAAATTCGCTACCTACAGGGTTTCCATCATATAGGCAAGTAGGACAAGTTATGGAGCCTCTATTGATGGTAGTAGCTGTTGCTGATAAAGAGATTTCGCTCTGCGCCCTCAGTTGATTGAGCGCATCCAAATCGCTTTGGGTTTTCACCAGGGTTTCTAATCGGGGTAAATTCACCGGATGGGTGCTTGCCATTTCTTTGGCTGTCAGTTGTTTTACCCGTTCCTGTTCCTCCAATACTGCCACCCAATCCAAAAATTCGCTCGTCCCCGGTATTTTGCGCCAACTCCTCAACTGTCGAAGTTCCCAAAATTTCTTGACAGCAGCTTCAAATAGGGGCGTAAGCTGGGGTTGGAAGTGACTTTGGAGCCCACATTCCGCACCCTCAACTGTCACATAAGCTGTCCCCCTCCAGAGACTTGAGTAAAAATACTTATCTGGTGAAGGTTTTCTCGGTGGCCGTTAGGGGGAGCTTGAGACCCTAATTATGAAAAAATAGGAATTGTTGGAAAACTGAGGCGAGTGGACTGTTCGACCATGAATCAATCAACAGAAATTGAAGTCAAAAATCTAGACCATCTGGGATTAGTAGCCGGAATTATCGATGAAATAGGAATCGTTGAAATTATCAACGAACAAGTCTCAATTGAGCGAGGAGAAATTGTCACAGCTGGGCAAGTCGTGAAAGCAATTATCCTGAATGGATTGGGATTTGTCTCCGGGTCCTTGTATTTATTTCCTCAATTTTTTGAAGATAAAGCAACCGAACATCTGCTGGGAGAGGGCATCGAACCCAAGCACTTGAATGATGATAAAATTGGTCGAGTAATGGACAAACTTTATCAACTTAATGTTTCGGTCATTTTCCTACTGATTAGTTTAGCGGCCGTGAAAAAATTTGGTGTAGCAACCGAGAACTCCCATTTAGATTCGACTTCTCTATCAGTAGAAGGAGAATATAAAAAGGAATACCCAACAGTAGAAATCCTGAAATCAGGAGCAGTGGGAGAAGAAATTGAAACCAGACAACAGCCAATAAAAATTACCTACGGATACTCCCGCGACCGAAGACCTGACTTAAAACAATTTATGATTGACTTAATCGTAAGTGGGGATGGAGATGTACCTTTATTCCTGAAAGTAGGGGACGGAAATGAAGCGGACAAAGCGGTTTTTGGTCAAATCGCCCGAGAATTTCAAAAACAAGTTGACTTTGACAGTTTAATAGTCGGCGATAGCGCCCTCTATAGCAAAGAGAATTTAAAAAGACTAATGAGAGAAATGCGTTGGTTATCTCGAGTCCCCTTCAGCATTAAAGAGGCTCAAGAGTTAGTCGATAGCATCTCAGAAAAAGAGTTAACCGATTCAGAAATACCGGGTTATTCCTGGCGGGAAACCATCTCTAACTATGGGGGGATAGAACAAAGATGGTTGCTAGTTGAAAGTCAAGCTAGACAAGAATCAGACTTGAAAAAATTAGAGAAAAAAATCGAGCAGGAAAAGAATTGGGCATAAGAAAAAATCCGGCAACTATCCCGAAGAGAATTTGAGAATAGAGCGGTGGCGTTGGCGATAGCCAAAGGATTATCTGACTCCTTAAAATCTCATCAGTTAACGGAGATTAAAGTCAATCTCATTCCGCCTGAGTCCCAGGGGTCAAAACTCAAATCAAAAGACGATTTACCCTCTCAAAGCTATCAAGTTCAAGCCAAATTAGAGTTGAATTTGACCGCCATTGAGAGGCTAAAGAAACGAGCAGGACGATTCGTTTTAGCAACTAACGATTTGGAGAAACAACGATTAAGCAGTGAGGATATACTCAAAAAATATAAAGGGCAACAAGCTCCAGAAAGAGGATTTTCTTTTCTCAAAGACCCCTGCTTTTTTGCCCACAGTGTCTTTCTCAAATCTCCCCATAGAATCGAGGTCATGGCCATGCTCATGGGCTTGTGCCTGCTGGTTTATACTATTGGTCAAAGACAACTTCGTTTAAGTTTAAAACAGCAGGAGACGGGACTGAAAAATCCGTTGGGTAAGTTAACTGACCGACCGACGTTACGCTGGATATTTCAGGGCTTTCAAGGGATTCATCTCGTCCGTATTCAAGACAATCAAAAGATTAGCAACTTAACGGATGAGAGGCGCAACATTTTGAGATTTTTTCCCAAACCTTGCCAAGAATATTATCTCTTATCTTGACCAGATGGATTGACTTCAAGGGGTGACAAAACAAAGCGAGCAACTGGAACATCTCCCCCTAGATGTTAAGTCTGATTGCCTGGTCATTCTCAACAAGCACTGTTTATTGATAATGACCGGGGGAACCCTGAAATTTTCGGCTTAGTTGGTGGCAGCTTGCCGCCAACTCACTCCTCTAGATAAGTATTTTGACTCAGGCATCTTCCTCTTTTGAGACGTTGTGACACTTAGGGTGCGGAATGTGGGATCGAATGCAGCAACGCCGAAAAGCGCATTCGTTCAAGGCAAAGTAAACTGTTGCAAAAATTTCCAGACCACTTCACTAGCATTGATTGCCTGACTGTTCTTGCCCACTAGATTTTCATGGTTTCGATTGCTAAAACCGTTTTGGTTAGCTCGTCTCATGATTCGCCCTCCAGGCCAACCATGACCTCCTCCCTCAATGCGATAGAGCATGACAGTGGCGTTTTGATGACAACCTGAATACTGGTAAGATACCACTGTAGTTCCATCCTGCTCCGTGTCAGGAAGTCGTTCCTCTTTTGGCGTTGCCGAGCAGCCATTATTTTTGCGCCAAAATGCCACCGTCTCAGGAACTGAAAGGATTTCTCCTCTGGCACCCACTGTCATTTCTCCTCCTACCCAAGGGACAAGTCTATCCTCAGTGCCATTGATCATAAGTACGGGAATAGGTCTTTGGGGCCGACATCTAGATTCGAGGGATTTTGCCATCGTCGAACTGACAGAGGCGATCGCAGCAATTTGGTTAGCCATTTCGCAGGCTAATCTTTGGGCAAAAAACCCTCCATTGGAACCCCCAGTAACATAGATTCTTTTTCTGTCAACATTCCTCAATTTTTCTACGTCTTCAATCACGGCCCGAACGAAAGCAACATCGTCAATTTCTGGGTGAACCTCAGGGGTGTTGCGTCCGTCATTCCATTGCCCCCCAGCAGCACCTAAGTTAATGCCGTTGGGATAGACAACGAGAAAATCTTCTCTATCAGCTAAATCGTTAAAGCCAGTTTTCGCCGCCATGGTATCACCTTGACCAACACCACCGTGAAAAGCTAACAACAGTGGTATGGGTCTGTCCCTAGTATAAGAACCGGGAGTGTAAAGATAGTAACTTCTTTCTAACCCTTGATTGTATAGAGTTCTCAAGACCATATCTTGATTGAGATTAACTCTCCTTCTTCTTCTCATTGTCTGCGATAGTAACTGTTCCTTTAAACTTTCTTGGGGTTGTGGCTGGCTGGCATAACAAGCGGTCAAAAATAAGAGAGTAAGCAGACATAAAAGAAAAATCATGCTTGTCATTCGCCTGAGCTTTCCAATTTTCATTTTAAGCAAATTGTCAACATTATAAGGGAGTGATTGGGTTTAAGGAAGCCAAGACCAAATTTCGATCTGGAAGAAACGCACAATCGGACTGGAAAAAGCGACAATGAAGGGTTTCATCGGCCCTTCAATCTTAGCATAGCCCGTCATCCCAGTCTTAAAAAGGTGTTTTCCATAGGGAATTTCCACCAAAACCTTCACAACTGGTTCTGAAGACAAATCGGCCGTTGTTGTGCTGTTGCCGGCCGCAGGGGTAATGGAGACAACTTTCCCCATAATGGTTTCCGTGGGATAGGCATTGAGTTTGATTTGAACATTTTTACCAATCGAAAATTGTCCGACATCGTACTCTGGAACTTGCACTTCTGCCAAGATCTTGGTAGCATCTTGCGCTGTCGCAAAGGTCTCTCCTTGATCCAAATAGCTACCCACTTTGGTGTCCAGATAAGGAGTTACTAGATAACCATCCAAGGGCATGACTAAGGTGGTGAGTTTGAGTTTATCTCGCTCTTGCTGCTCTTGTTTCCTTAAGCGTTCTAGCTCGGCACGAGCCACTTCCACATCCTGCCGAGCCGCTTCAATCTC
The DNA here is from genome assembly GCF_027530405.1 of Microcystis sp. LE19-41.2A. Classification (NCBI taxonomy): domain Bacteria; kingdom Bacillati; phylum Cyanobacteriota; class Cyanophyceae; order Chroococcales; family Microcystaceae; genus Microcystis; species Microcystis sp. LE19-41.2A. Next base: position 6,918 of record NZ_JAPZQJ010000480.1, read on the forward strand.
GTCGGGGTAGGGACCGGCTAACAGTAACTTGAGCTGAGATTCACTTGTCTCCAAAACTCTTTGCTTGCTTGCTAGCTGGCTGCGTGCTTGTTCGATTACTTGTTGCTGTTGTAACAAAGCCTGGCGCTTTTCTTCCGCTTCAATTTTCTTGGTTTGAGCGTTCCTTTGGGCATCTTCTACAAGATTTAGGGCAATTGCTCCCTCTTTGTAACCTTCTTCCAGGCGAGAAGCCTCACGGAAATAAAAATCAGCTTGGGTGAGCGCGCTTTCTATTTGCTTCTTGATTACCTCTAAATTTTGCTTGTCCACTGCTACCTCTTTCTTAGCTTTATCTACTTCTTCTCGAGCTATCTTTACCTGATTGCGGGCTACTTCCACATCTTCCTTTCTTGGCGTGGCTAAAAGTTTAGCTAGATAAGATTGCTTAATTTTGACATCGCCTAGCGCTTTTTCGATTTGAGATTGCAGCGTCTCTATCGTATCTTCAATATCGACATCTTCCATCTGGGCAATGACCGTTCCTTTGCGGATTAATTGCTCGTTACCCCCTGGGAACATGACGCGAGTAATTTTGCTTTTACCATCAACTTCAGCCTGAATAGCCACCTCGGCGGGAGTGAGCAATTGCAGGGGACCTCCTGGCATAGTCCGATAAGGCAGAAAAAGCAGCGTTACCAAACCAGCTAGGATAAAAAATTTCAGATTTTTCTTCAGCCAAGGCTGAAAGCCCTGGCGAGAGCGACTTGAGGGCTTTTTTGAGTTCTTAGTCTCTTCTGTCAAGTTAGAAGGAAGCCCACTCGTACCTTGGGAATTCCGTCCCCTGAAGAACAAGCGAGAAACCTGTTTGCGAAAACCGATGAATACCAGGACGGAGACGATAATTATCGCTGATTCAGCCCCAAAAATTTCTGGAAAAAGTGTGTATAGACCTTTGGCAAAATTGGTAACGATCAAATAGATCATCAATAAACAAAATAAGATACTCCCCAGGCCAAAACCGACAAGCATCAATTTTTCTCTCGTCGATAAAAAACTAGGCAGATTCCGCCCCTTGATCACCATCCCCCACGCTCTGAAAGACTGAGACATAAAGTTATCCGGCAGTCGGAAAAAAGCGATCAAGAAATAATAACCATAGAGAGGCCAGAGAGGGCAGGCCATCAACACAAAAGTTACCAAAGCAGCATGGGCGAGTAAGAGGAGCCAAATATGAAATGCTGTTCCTGAACTTCTCTGTGCGTACCAAAAAATCATACCAAAGCTAAAGATAAAAAGGCGCATGATCAAGGGAGTCCCATAGATCCAGAGTTGGGCCTTTCGTGGTACGCTTTGATACTCTCTCAGGTCCACCTGGAAGTGAGGCTTGAATCCTAAAGCTAAGGTCATGCCAAACACGCTGGAACGTCCGCCATAGGCAGCAAACACCGTCCCTTGAATAATACGGCCGCATAAATTCAAGATTAAAATGTCAACTAAATAACTTAGGACAAAGGGTAAGCCATCAACAAAACGCCCCACGTCGTACCATAAAACCGTCCTATTATTCCAAAAAGTCAATAGAGCAATAGGTAAAAGAGGCAGCAATAGCCAAGTTGACCATCTAAGCCAACGGTGGCAAGGGTGAGTCCAACGGGCTAGGCTAGTAAAAACGGCATCAGGGTTAGGATGTTTCCAAATAAAACGCAACGAATGCTGCTTGGATTTTTTCTTGGTTGGCGAGGAGTTTTTGTGACCGTTTCCTTCCTCGGATTGAGAGGATGGCAATTGGTTCTGATGCGGTTCTAGTAGTCCAAAACTATCAATCTGTCCAGCAAACTTCTGGTAATCTTCTTCAGTGAGACTGATATTAAAGCGTTCTTGAAAACTAGCCAAGATTTCTGGTACAGATGTCACCCCATCCATAAGTTGACATAAAAAATATTCTTCTTCCCCGAATTCAAAAGTTTCCTGAGAGATGGGATCTTGAATAAAATAACGCTTGGCCGAGGTTTGACGATCTATTTTCCTGGTGACAAGCAAATCCTCACGCAAGCAATTGGAGAGAGGCATAGGCATAGAAGAGCTATTAATAAAAAATTATAGACATGATACTAGATTTATTTTAAAGCATAGTATATGGTATGGTTAACTAGGCTCTTCGGGACTTGGTATGGTTCGATAGGGGGGCATAAATCGACTAAATCCTTATCTGGCAAGAGATTTAATTAATTAGTTCGCTCTAGATCGCCAACAATTGACAAAAATCGCGGTAATGTCTTTCTCTATAAGGGTTTCATTCCTTATAACCCCCATCCATTGCATAACACAAACCGAAGAGCCTCTTTTTTGGAAGTCTGTGTCTGTATTCCATGCTACATAAGCTTTTCAGCTGGCTTGTCCCCCTGTCAGGTGCTTGTGCCAAAACCTCTTATCAACAGGCCGAAGAAGATTTATAGCATTTCCTAAGCTAGTGAGGTACACCTATTTTTCTTCCCTTTTGCCTTCTGCCTCTTGCATGAGTGCCTAAAACCCATAACTTTTGTACCTCAGCAGACTGAAAAACGCTATATAGTCATTTCAGATAAGTCTGATACACTCTAGACCGGTTAAACCCTTATGAACTCTGGCATTGATATTCTCAATCTTAATTGAAATGACTATATTCGAGTTCTCGGAGCATCAAGATAAACTAAGACGCATTTTAAGCGTTTACAGGTCAGTACGAATGCTACGATAGCGTTGGGCGAGGATGCGAAGTCGGTCCTTGAATTGATCAGAGAAAAGGAGTTTAAAGGATGAAAATGACTTATCTGGAAGCTACTGCCAAATTTTACAGCGAAGTAGCCCAAACTCCCGAAGTGGGGCTATGTTGTGTCCACAGCAGTCCTTTGCAACTACCCGGGTTAAAAATCCCTGCCATTATGCAAGAGATGAACTATGGTTGTGGCACGACGGTGCAGGCCAATGAATTAGGCAATTCTCCCAGGGTTTTGTATGTGGGTGTGGGTGGTGGTTTAGAAGCACTGCAATTCGCCTATTTTTCCCGTCGTCCAGGGGGAGTAATTGCGGTGGATCCAGTGCCAGAAATGCGTTGGGCAGCCCAAAGAAATCTCAGCGAAGCGCTGCTGGAAAATCCCTGGTTTAGTCTCGATTTTGTGGAAATTAGAGATGGTTCCGCCTTTGAATTGCCGGTGGAGGATGCCTCCGTCGATGTAGTGGCGCAGAATTGTCTTTTTAATATCTTTAAACCAGCCGATTTACAGTTAGCTTTACGGGAAGCTTTTCGCGTCTTAAAACCGGGAGGGCGTTTACTGATGAGCGATCCGATCGCCACTCGTCCAATCCCCGAACATTTGCAAGAAGATCAGCGTTTACGAGCTATGTGTCTATCGGGGGCCTTGACCTACGATGATTATATTAAACAGTTGCTCGATGCTGGTTTTGGTCAGGTAGAAATTCGGGCCCGTCGTCCCTATCGTTTACTGGACTGTCAGAGTTATAATTTAGCCGATCCGCTCCTATTAGAAAGTTTGGATTCCGTTGCTTTTAAACTAGCTATTCCCGAAGATGGGGCCTGTATTTTTACGGGCAAAACTGCTATTTATACTGGTACGGAGGCAATTTTCGATGATGGTGCCGGGCATATTTTAGCCAAAGGATTGCCGGTGGCCGTCTGTGATAAAACTGCGGGCAACTTAGCTCGCTCCTCTCCCCAAGATATCCTCATCACCGAGTCCACTTGGCACTATAACGGAGGCGGTTGCTGTTAAAAAAGCAGCGTCGAGACAAGTTCGATCCCTCAGTTACCAGTTATCAGTTATCAGTTACCAGTTATCAGTTACCAGTTATCAGTTATCAGTTATTAGATGTGAGTTATCAGTTATCATTGATTAGTTATTGGTCACTGTTTACTGTTTACTAATTACTGTTTACCGTTTACTGTTCAATGTTTACCGTTCACTGTTTACTGTTTACTGTTTACTGTTTACTGATTACTGTTTACTCTCCTATGACTCCTTTTGTTGAGAAACTAAAAACTCCTTTAACTAAGCAAAAAATCTCGGTTCTGCAAATTAATTTGGGGAAAAGATGTAACCTTGCCTGTAGCCATTGTCATGTGGAAGCTAGTCCAAGTCGCTACGAAGAAATGACTCCAGAACTGTGCGAACAAATTATCGAACTGATCGAAAGATTTCCCCAAATTAAAACCGTCGATCTGACCGGCGGCGCCCCGGAAATGCTCTACGGTTTTAAGCCGATTGTGGAAATCTCTAGAAAAGCTGGGAAACAGGTAATTGTGCGCTCGAATTTAACTATTTATTTCGAGAAAGGATTTACTGATATTCCTGAATATTGCGCTGGCCATCAGTTGCGGGTGGTGGCTTCTTTACCCTGTTATCTTGCCGATAATGTGGATAAAATGCGCGGGGAAGGAGTCTATGATCGATCGATTGCCGCTTTACAATGGTTAAACCGTCTCGGCTACGCTCAAGAGCCGAATTTGATTGTGGATTTAGTCTATAATCCCCAGATTCCTAAGTCAGATAATTTTTCTCTCACACCGGATCAGGTATCCCTGACACGGGATTACAAAAAGTTCTTGCAAGAACATTTTAATATTTCTTTTAACAATCTGTTTACTATCACTAACCTACCCGTTGGAAGGATGCGCTTCCATCTGGAACACCGGCAACTCCATCAACCCTATCTTCAATTCCTCGAAGACCATTTTAATGGCGATACTGTCGAACATTTGATGTGTCGTAATCAGCTTTCGATCGATTATTTGGGTAATATCTATGACTGCGATTTTAATCAGATGGAGGATTTGGCCGCTTGCACCAGTCAAGGCCAAAAATTAACCCTGCCGGATTTATTACAAGCGGGTAGTTTAGATGTAATTGCAGAGGTACAAACCGCTTCCTATTGCTACGGTTGCACTGCTGGCAGCGGTTCCAGTTGTGGGGGAGCTTTGATTGCAAACTGAACAAGTGTACTGGATTGACAGCGTGCCTCGGAAAATTTAGTACAAATGCTCGGACTAGCTCTCCCTGCTACCAACTCCGGTGCTGTCTTAACGGGGTAGGGTGTGGGGTGTAGGGTGTGGGGTTTTACCGATTTTCAGGTGGTCAATTAGCCAATTTTCAGGGAAAAAGTCCCTGAATTCTCCCCCCGATCGCTCCAATCGCTGGCACTTTTTAGTCAAAAGTTGGACTATTGATTAGGGACCGGAAAAAACTGCCGATTCGATATCTTGGCGACTAAGGGAGTATTTAAAAGCGCGATTGATGTCACTGCCGTCATTGGCTGCCCGAAAGTAACGAACGGTGATTTCTTCGATATCGAGGCAGATTTCCGCTTTCCATGTCGGTTTTTCCACAGTCCAACAGTGGATATTCTCGGTATTTTTCCGACAACCTAATTTAACTAGCCATGCTTCGATCGCCGGTAAGGGATGATTATAGAGGGGAGTATCAGCAGTGGGAATCTTCATCGCATGAATCTAAATCAAAAATAATTGGGCTACAGTGACGGCATTCTCTCCTCGAAGCATAGCAATAATCACCGCTAGTAACAAGCAGCCCAGCAGGGTGAGTGCCAAGATAAACAAAGCAAAAATTTCTCCCGAAGATAGGGGACGATCGGTAGGATCGAGATAGGCGCTACGATTAGCTATGGGTTGATCGCTATCGGGGATAGTTTGGATGACATTCCAGCGCGAGTAACCTATTTGTAAATCATACAGGGAACGGCGATCGGGATTACTCAGGGTGGCATAAGCTTCGTTAAGACGCTGGAATTTAACCGTTGCCACTTCGGGGCTGAGTTCGGTAGTATCGGGGTGGTATCGTTTGCTAAGTTCCCGATAGGCGCGTCGCACTTCGATCACCGAGGCACTCGGATGTAGTCCTAGAATGGCATAATAGGTATTGGCAAAGCGCGAGTTAGCGGCAATGACTCGCGAGGTGGTTTGGGAATTATCGCGCTCGAAGGTCACAAGATTTTTTACCGAAAAATTGGGTTTAAAGCCTCGCCCTTTTAGGGCGACTTTATGTGATGTATGATATTAAGAATAGCGGGCCGGGTAAGCAACCGCTTAAAAAACCCAGTCATCGCCGGATGAACGCACCGTTCGGATCTCGGCGTGAGCTTTTGTCGAGCGCTGATCTCAGGGCAGCGCGGTCAAAAACGACATCGGTAAGATTGCCAACCAAATTATGATGGCTGTCACCTTGCGTTGGGAAACCATTTTGATGCCAGAGGAAAGAAAAGAGGGTCATCAGTTGTCAGATTTGCGTTTTCAGTCCACTGATTACTGGAAAAGCTTCCCAACTCCCACTCTGCAATAACTACTGGCAGCCAGAAATAGGTTGGGTACTTATCATACTTTGTGCTTTTTGTCAAAAAAACTTTTTTTTTGCAATAAAACTACACAAAAAAAAGATCATCGTTGTGGGTGAAATTGACTCATTTACCCGTCTTAATTAGGATCACCTTGTAGGTGTGGCAAGGGTTTCAGCCATTGCTACCCAAAAAAGCACAGAATAACCCACTGTGAAATTCTATCAAATCGCTGTAACCATTACAACATCGTTGTTAAATAAAAATCTTTCTCAATTAATTCTTAAGAATTTATAAATATTGCGAAATGTTAATTTAAATATTCTCAAGTTTTTGGAGCAATAGATAATTTTTGCTTATCTTTGTCCAACATGGGGTTAGAAGTCAGGAGTCGGGAGTCAGAAGTCAGTATTCAGGAGACAGGAGATTATTTTTATGTATTCTTCCCACACCCCACACCCCACACCCCACACCCCACCTCCCCACTTTCCCACTCTCGACAATTCTCCTTCTCCGCCGCGTTAAGCATAGTCGATAATAATAAAAGACAGATCGATCGCTTGCGCTCATGACCGGCAACCACTACCAAACCTTAGAAATCAGCCATAAATCGACCCCTGACGAGATTAAACGGGCCTATCGGCGTTTAGCCAGACAATTCCATCCCGATAGTCAAAACGATAGTGCCAGTCACGATAAAATCGTCGCTATTAACGCCGCCTACGAGATTTTAAGCGATCCGAGGCTAAGAAAAGACTACGATAACCAACTAATCGCCAATTTTCCCGAAAAACGCGGCCAACGCACTGCCACTGCCCAAGCAAATTACCATCGTTACAAAGAGGCGGTCCAGGAAGACGAGGCCCTAGTCAAACAGTGGTACAACCAGACCTATAGCCCGATTAATCGCCTGATCGGTCAAATTATCCGGCCTCTCAAAGGTCAGATCGATCACCTATCCGCCGATCCCTTCGATGATCAGTTAATGGCTGTTTTTCAAGACTATCTAGAAACCTGTCGCCAAAATCTCGATCGAGCCAAAACCCTCTTTTGCCAAAGGCCCAACCCTGCCAAAATGGCCAAAGTGGCCGCTTCTCTTTACTACTGTCTCAATCATCTCACTGACGGACTAGAAGAATTAGAAACCTTTACCCTTAACTACGACGATCACTCTCTCCACACCGGTCAAGAAATGTTTCGCATGGCCCAGCGTTTACAGGTGGAAGCTAAACAGATAGCCAGTCAGTGCCAAAATTAAATCTCTAGCCATGGGCAAAAAAAAAGACGAAAATAGATCAAGACCAGATTTACCCAACCCTAGCTTAACCCCGATGAGAGACAAACAATCAGAAATTACCAATATATCCACCCCTAGAGATTCTGATCTTTATTCCTTGCCTCCGGCCGTCCAACGGGCTGCTAATATCCTTTTACGTCAGGGAAGAATCGGTTTTTGGACGCAGATTGTCCTGGGCGTAATTTCAGGGGTTTTATTACTGATTGCTACCGCTAGTTTATTAGGGACGAGACAACGCACTTCTGGCATTGAAATCGGTGTTTTATGTGCCATTGGTGGGGCTGGTTTCTTGGTGGTCGCCATTTTCTTTTCCTCTCGTTACATGAAAATTGCCCGTCAAATGTTGAGGGGTGATCAAGATAGTCGCCCGAAAAAATCCGATACTATTCAGTTAATCCGTCAGGGTTTAATCGCTAATATTATCGGGATGTTTTTAACTATTTTGGGAGCGCAAGCCTTGGCGGGAATTGTCTTAATTAAATCCCTCAATGTTCCCCAAGGTACTTTTAATGTTGCCTCTAACCCCAGTCAGTTTGTTAATTCTGTTGACCTGTTAATTGTGCAGGCTAATACTAATACAATTCTCGCTCACTTTACTGGTATCGTTACTTCTTTGTGGCTTCTTAATCGTATTACTTCTAAATAAATATGGCCATGCAACGCACCCGTTTGAGTACGCTGGCTAATGTCACCAGCAGTCGATTTAATCGCTTTTTTGGTAATCCTTGGCGGCGGATTTCCCTACAGATAATTTGTGTTTTATTTGGAATTTTTTCTGGTCAAGCAATTGTCACCACTGCTGGACAAACTGCTCAATGGGATGTCACCGCGGCCGGTTTATTAGTGCTGTTTACGGAGGCGATTAGCCGGATTGTTTACCGAAAAAGTTCTCAGGCTAAACCCGCACCGATTCTGCGAGAATCTTTCAATTTACTCAAAATTGGTATCACCTATAGTTTATTTCTAGAAGCCTTTAAAATTGGCTCTTAAATAGGGTTGGCTGAAAATGTTTCTTGGTGGGGTGAGGATTCAGGAGCCAGTCGGGGAAAGTGGAAACCTTGCCCTTAAGTGCCGACCGGCAGCGAGCAATCGTAGCCAGCCTAGACAGAACAAGTGTATTAGTTAAGCTGCCCAACGATACCCTTACTCCATGGCGCTTCTCAGGAAAATAAGGATTTCAGACGTTCATTCTCATTAGTACATTAAAATTACCCAGCTTTAGCATAGGCTCTGTAAGACTTTTAGCCATGGCTAATATATTCATACGGGAGAAGTTCAGTTATAATTAAATTACCAAATTATATTTAGGGCAAATTTTTTTAATCATCATGCCACAACAATCCTTAATCGCTAAAACCCTGACAGAGCAAGCCGTTACCCCCCCCGCACAAAATCGTTTAAATGTCAAGCTTTTTAGAAAAATATTTTTATTGTCTCCCCTGTTGTTTTGGGAATTATTGGGTTTAGAAGTTAGCTCAGTTAAAGCAGTAGAAAACCTACAATGTCCCGTTATTTCTAGGGAAGAAGTTGATACTAATGCTCTTAAAAGAGAAATTGCTAATTATTCAGCCACTCTGCGAGTCTATCCTAGCGATCTGGGTACGATTAAACTTTATCTTCAACGGGGAATGGCCCGAGAAAAAATCAACGATCAAAACGGTGCGATCGATGATTTCAGTCAATACATTTGGTATAGTAATTATAATGCTCCCGCCTTCAAAGATCGACAGTTACTAGCTCAAGCCTATTATCAAAGAGGTGTGTTAAAGTTAGCCATGGTGATTGAGGGAGAAAAAACCCCTATAGCCGCCGAGGAAATCCCTGTTATTGAGGAAAAAACCCCTATAGTTGAGGAAATCCCTGTTATTGAGGAAGAAACACCCTTGATTGAGCGAGAAAGCCGAATCAAGGATCAGCATCAGCTAAAATTATTAGAAGCTGCTCGCTCAGATTTTCAGCAAGCCTTTAAGTATAATCCCAATAAAAGCGAAGTTTACTTTAACCTAGCAATTATTGCGTCTTTGCTCAATCATCAATCCTTGGCTTTAGATTATTACCAGCGTTTCATTGGTTATGAAACTGAAGATTATCGCGGCTATTATCATCGAGGACAGCTATACTCTCAGTGGGGAAATTATGCAGAGGCTATCAAAGATTATGATCTGGCTATTTTATACAAACCCGATCTAATTGAAGGCTATTATAATCGGGCTATAGCTTTAGAAAAGATAGGGGGAAAACGAGAGGCTTTTAAGGATTATAAAATCGTTTTAAAATGCTCACCCAAACTATTTTTAGCCAAGAATGCTCCTAGCAGTTATCAAAACCGTGCCAGAGTACAACTTGAAATCGCTGACGAGGAAGTCGAATTAGCCAATTTATCTTCTAATTCCCCCCAAGGGTATCAAACAGCGATCGAGTATTATAATGGAGCCATCAAAGATCTAGCACTTGTCATCCGTATTAATCCCAACTACGATAAAATTCCCCATTCTAGAGCATTTCTTAAACGGGGTTATGCTCACCTAAGACTCAACAATAATCAAGGGGCAATTCAAGATTATAACCAAGCAATTTATCTGCAACCCCAAGACGCAAAAGCCTATGTATATCGGGGGTTAATGCGAGCCAATAAATATCAAGAATACGCAGGAGCTTTAGAGGATTTTACTGCGGCAGTGGCACGAAATCGTCATGATGCAGCCGCTAACTATCATCGGGGGTTAGTGCTGTATAAATTGGGGCGTTATCAGGAGGCAGTAGATAATTATAATATTGCCTTAGCCCAAGATGATGGGATTAATACACCTAGTTTTACTTCTCGATCTGTCTGTAGCGAAAATATCCGAGAATCTGCCGAGAAAAATTATTTTTATAACTCCAGAGAAACCGATTTTCGTCCTAATTATAATGTCTCTTGTCATGCTCTGGCCCGGGGAGATGCTTATTTTGCTCTGAAAAATTTTGCTGCGGCCGAAAGAGATTATACTACTTATATAGTTGCCTATCCTAACGATCCAGAAGGGTATCATAAACGGGCTAATGCGCGTTTTGAAAAAGGGGATAAACAGGGAGCGATCGAGGATTATAATGTATTTCTACAAAAAGTCCGGGATGCGAGAATTTTCTATAGTCGTGGGAATAGTCGCACTGACGTGGGAGATGATCAAGAAGCGATTACAGATTATCTGCAATCTTTGAGCATTAATCCTATCGATGTGACAGCGTATAGTAATCGGGGAAATGCACGCACTGATACCGCTACTATTCCCGATAATGTACAAGTAACACCGAGAATATCGGAGAATCCGATCGCCTATAATAATCGTGGTATTATTCGACGACAAACTGGGGATAAGGAGGGTGCTTTAGAGGATTTAGATAAAGCAATTAGCTTGAATTCCAATAATCCGATCGCCTATAATAACCGGGGAGTGATTCGCTTTGATTTGGGAAATAATACCGGTGCTTTGGAGGATTTAAATATCGCTATTTCTCTCCAGTCTAACTATGCTGAAGCTTACTATAATCGAGGTTTAGTTAAGGAAAAAATAGGCGATAAGAAGGCAGCGATCGCTGATTATCAATTAGCAATTACTTATCAGCCAAATTATGGCGAAGCTTATTATAATTTGGCGCTTGCCACCTACGACGATAAAAATCCTAGTAGTCGAGTAGCGAGCCTTAACTATTTGCAAAAAGCCGCTAATGCTTTGATAAAAACTGGTAATTTAGAACTTTATGAACGGGCGGTAGAATGGATGTTAAAAATGCAGTAATTTCTCGAAAAAATAAGCTAATTTTTGACAAAGACTTCAAGACTTGGCTATTTCAAGCCTTCAAAGAGCGGGGGAGTCTCTTATTGCCGATGAATTAGCCGCTAATCATCATACAAGGTTGGGTTGACGTAAGGAAACCCAACAATAGACCCAAGGAAACCCAACAAAAAGATTCAGACGGATTTAGGGGTTGGGTGTTGGGTTTCGCTTTTCCTGAGAATTGAGAGGTTTTCTTTAACATATTTATTCGCTCAACCCAACCTACGAAACTCACCCCCCTAATTGTTGTAAAATCTGCATCACCTTTTCATAAGCAGCCATATTATTCTGTTGGAGGAATAATATAGCTGCTTGTTGTAGATCAATTTTTACTTTTTCGGGTTGTCCTAATATGGCATATAAACCACCACGACCTAAGTAAGCATTAGCATAATTAGGATTAATTTCAATAGCTTTGCTGAAGTCAGAGAGGGCTAAATCGTATTTCCGCAAGTCTCTGTGAAGAAGCCCCCGATTGTAGTAAGCCCCAGCATCATTAGGATTAATTTTAATAGCTTTGTTCCAGTCAGCTAAAGCTAATTCGTATTT
>NZ_JAPZQJ010000428.1:0-12639 GCF_027530405.1 Microcystis sp. LE19-41.2A
ATTGATAGAGACAATTTTGGTTTATAAGTTACCCCAAGTCAGTAGAAAGGAGATAGAAGCGATGTTTAGTTTAAGTGATTTAAAACAAACTAAAGTGTATCAGGAAGCTTTAGAAGAAGGTAGAGAGGAAGGTAGAGAGGAAGGTAGAGAGGAAGGTAGAGAGGAAGGCCGACAAGAAGGCGAATTAGCGGCAAAATTAGCCTCTATTCCTCGTTTATTGGCATTAGGATTAAACTTTGAACAGATAGCACAAGCTTTAGAATTAGAGATCGAACAGGTTAGACAAGCAACTCAAGGGGAATAGGAAAAGTTCAAACTTTGACAAATTGATACAATTGCCGGTAGCCATCAAGTAAAAATCACCCCGAAAATCCCGCAACCTTTCTCTTAATTGGGGACAATTTGCCGAAAAAGCTTTTACTTCGTCATCCCAATTGCTCAAAAACAGGAGCTTACTGAAGAACACAATAAAAAACTTCTGCTAAACTAGAGGCATCTTTTTGAGTTTAATTGCGTGAAAACTGACAGTATTTTCTATCAACTATTACAAAGATTTCCCGCTTGTTTCTTTGATTTGTTGAACCTTCCCCCCGAAACCGCCAATTCTTATCAATTCTCCTCGGTGGAAGTTAAACAATTGTCCTTTCGTCTCGATGGAGTCTTTTTGCCTGATACACCCAATCAGCCTATCTATTTCCTAGAAGTACAATTTCAGAAAGATAATAGGTTTTATTCCCGTTTCTTCAGTGAAATCTTCCTCTATCTCCACCAAACGGACTTAAGCAACAACTGGCAGGGAGTAGTTATTTATCCTCGGCGTTCAGTGGAAAGCGTAGAGACGGCTCGTTATGGGGAGTTAATCAACTCAGGCAGGATTTTACGTTTTTATCTCGAGGAATTAAGGGAAGTGGAATCCCTGGGAATATCGATGTTACAATTAATTATAGCACCAACCGCCAGAGCGATCGAGCAGGGAAAACAATTAATTCCACGGATTAGACAAGCATTCCCTAAGGTCAAACAACAGCAAGAACTTTTAGAATTGATAGAGACAATTTTGGTTTATAAGTTACCCCAAGTCAGTAGAAAGGAGATAGAAGCGATGTTTAGTTTAAGTGATTTAAAACAAACTAAAGTGTATCAGGAAGCTTTAGAAGAAGGTAGAGAGGAGGGCCGACAAGAAGGTGAATTAGCAGCAAAATTAGCCTCTATTCCTCGTTTATTGGCATTAGGATTAAACTTTGAACAGATAGCACAGGCTTTAGAATTAGATATCGAACAGGTTAGACAAGCAACTCAAAGGGAATAGGAAAGGTTCAAAGCGATCGCACTAAGGTTAGATAGCGTATCATGCTAAACGACTTTTGTACTATAGCAGAGAGACTAGCTGTGTCATCATTAGACATCTCCGAAAACGTAGGGACAATTCATGAATTTTACTCCAAAAATGTAGGGACAATTCATGAATTGTCCCTACCAAGGGTTTCAGATTACGCATATTTAATTTTCGGAAATATCTATTCTCTATCATCTGGGATTATTGGCATATCTGTAATGATTTGATGGCATCGAACACAAGCCTTAACCCCTTGTTCCAAACGCCATCGACAGAAATTGAAAATCGAATCTTCTATGCAAACCCTAATTAAGTCTTCAACTGTTCATCTGAGATATTAACAGTAATGGAAGCCATTAAAAATCTCAAAAAAAATCGACCCGCCTAGCGGCGGGAAAAAGAGAAAAAGAGAAAAAGGGTAAAAAGGGTAAAAAGGGAAAAAGGGTTACAGAGTCCTCCCAGCACCGCACACCACCCGAAAACCGAGGTTGCCGTTGTAGCTGCCGCGGCGGAAGTCGTTGTTGCGGGAAGCAGAACGGCAGAGATCCGGATTGCCGTACCAAGAACTGCCCCGCACTATGTAATAATCATTATCCTTTATCAGCCAAGCACTGCCATCCCTTGGCGCATTCTCATAGGTATTATGCCAATTGTCTTCGCACCACTCCCAAACATTGCCACTCATGTCATAGAGTCCCCAAGCATTGGGCTTTTTCTGACCCACAGGATGAGTTGTCTTCTGAGAATTTCCGCCATACCAAGCGTAATCTCCTAACTGATTAGTATCATCACCAAAATAATAGCGAGTGGTTGTCCCCGCACGACAGGCATATTCCCATTCTGCTTCTGTGGGGAGGCGATAGGTTTTGCCAGTTATTTGACTCAATTTCTGACAAAAGGCTTGAGCGTCGTTCCAACTAACCTTTTCTACGGGATTTTGGGGATTGTTTTGAAACTTAGAGGGATTGGTTCCCATTACCGCTTCATATTGTGCCTGAGTCACTGGATATTTGCCGATCGCAAAACTGTTGACTTTAACTTGGTGTTGAGGCTTTTCCCAATCCCCAGCATCAGAATCACTATCAGGAGAACCCATGAGAAATTCACCTGCTGGTAAGCTCACCATCTCTAGTGTGACTCGATTGGGTAGGTTTTCGGTAAATGGAGTTTTATTGTCTAGGGGTGTCTCTGGTTTAGGAGGGGGAGGAATAGGAGAGTCACCGACGACGGAGGTGCTAAAATTCCCGACTCTCTCGATTACATGGTTGTTGATGCGCTGAATGGCGGTTTCCAGTTCGATTTCCTCGTCGGGGATTTCCACTTCCGTCCATTGCCATCCTTCCTGCTCGGCTCGCTCTAATGCGATCGCTAAACGGTCGCGCTTTTCTTCGCTGGTGACGAGGAAATTGAGCAAACTAGCCGATAGATTCTCGTTTTTGCGGAAAGATACGGCCGATTCGGAACTAAGAATGTTCTGGACGAGGGATTCCACCTCGCTGACACTGCGGGAAAGTTCCCCGTCAATGGTCACTACTCGATCGATTAAGCCTTGAAACTGCCCGATAATTGGTTTTAGGTATTGTTCTAGATTAATGGCTACTTTGGCCATTTCGATCGCTTCTTTTTCCAGACTATCTAACTCCAGCTGCAACTGATACACTTGTTTGTACCCGTTCAACTCGCCGATCATTTTCGAGAAAACCTGTTTTTGTGTATCCTGATCTTCAGCTAATTTCTGGATACTTTCGCTGATTAAGTCGATTTTCTTGAGCATGAGCAAGCTGGCGCGACCAACGAGAATCACGGTGCGGAAAATCTGCTGTTTCTGTAGTCTCAGGGTATCTCGCAGTTCAGCCGAGCCGATGCTATTCTCCAAAGATTGGCGTTTTCGCTCTGTTTCTGCCAATTTCTGGCATTTAACCGCCACTGCCTCTTTGATTTCCTCGGTCAGTGACTGGAAAAACCGCCGGTATTCATCCTTATGGTCGGCGAGAAATCTGATTAACTGGTTATAGTCCTTGACTAATCTTTCCAATTCTTGAAAAGTTTCCTCGAAATTTAGGGGTTCTTCTTTTTTCCTCAATCCTAGCCATGTATTGCGGACCCGTTTTCCGGTTTTAATCAGTTGCTGTCTTTCTTGAATCTGATCCTGCAAAATTAATAAATCGGGGCGATTTAGTTGGGGAAGTTGATAGGTTTTCCGATAAAGCTTGATTTTCGCCGTTTCTTCTGCCATCGCCGTGGTCGCTGAGGGTGAGTTTTTTCTATTTTAGCCCGATTTTTTGATCAGCTAGAAATCTCGGCCAGAGGCGAAAAAATCAGCGACAATGATATAAATGGAGTTATCAACACAAGTAAAGCGATTATGACTGTAGCCACGACGAACGCCCGAGATATTTTCCGCTCCGCCTACGAAAACCGTTACACTTGGGATGAAGGATTCCCCGGTTACACTGCTGATATTATCCTCACCCAAGGGGAGGAAGTCCATACAGGCAAAATTCAAGTTAATGCCGATTATAGTGTGGAAGTAACGGGCATTGATGACGAGAAAGTGCAAGAAAGTATCTATAATCAAATGCGCGACATCGTTACTCACCGTAAAAGAGGCAATTTTGATGCCTCCCACGGCAAAAACCAGTTTAATTTCGGGCAAGATGATCCCACCGGTGCGGTAGAAATTCTTGTCACCGGCGATGCGATGGGGTCTAATTATAAGGTCCGCGGCCAGGAAATCTGTCAAGTCAGTCGAGTCATGGGACCGATGGCTTTTACTATTAATACCGAGGAAAGTCTCGATACGGGAGAAGGTTATATTTCTATTCGCTATAATGCCATTTTCCGCAATGCTAAAACCGATGAATTAAAGGGAAAACGTGACTTTAAGGAAACCTACGAAAAAATCGGTAATTATTATTTACCCTCCTGTCAAGTGATTAACGCAATCGATGCCGGGGGCGAAAAATCCACCACAGAATTTACTTTTATCAATCTGCAGCTTTTAGAATCTTAAGGGTTATCCCCGCCCAAAAAGCGTTAGGATCGAAGTAACTAAGTAGGTGGGTATTAAAAATTGTCGGATCCCCCCGCCTATCGGCACCCCCCTTATCAAGGGTAGATCCCCCCGCCTATCGGCACCCCCCTTATCAAGGGGGGCAGGGGGGATCAAAGACAATATCTATCTTCAATTTAATTGAAACCACTTACTTACACTCTAATAAATCTCTGACCAGAAGCTGATTATGTCTTTAACACTGACTCCTGATAACGTCGAACAAGTTTTAGATGAAATGCGCCCCTACCTGATGGCGGATGGTGGTAACGTGGAATTAGTCGAAATCGACGGGCCAGTCGTCAAACTGCGTCTTCAAGGCGCTTGCGGTTCCTGTCCCAGTTCCACCATGACCCTAAAAATGGGCATCGAACGTCGTCTCCGGGAAGTGATTCCCGAAATTGCCGAAGTTGAACAAGCTTTCTAAATCTTGGGTTAATTAATTCTCACCACCGCCCGATTGCTAATTTAATTAGCGATCGGGCATAATATTAATTATATATTTTCTTCTAAGTCGCTAGGTGTTAAAAACTTTCAGATACCCCCCTTATTAAGGGTAGATCCCCCCGCCTATCGGCACCCCCCTTATCAAAGGGGGGATTAAGGGGGGATCCCCCCTTATCAAGGGGGGCAGGGGGGATCGAACCCCCCTTATCAAGGGGGGCAGGGGGGATCAAACCCCCCTTATCAAAGGGGGGATTAAGGGGGGATCCCCCCTTATCAAGGGGGGCAAAAGGCAAAAGGGAGAATAAATAATCGGTTTTTAATAACCAGATTTGGTATTATATATCTTTTTCTGCAAGATTGATAAAATTACAGAATTAATTAAGGTAAAAAGTATCTTTTTTAGCCGATTAAACGGTCAATTAAGCATTAAGATATACTTGAAAATTTTTATTAAAACTCAAAAATTATGACTGAAAATATCCCCACTATTGTGGTCATGCACGGCGACCAAACTGGAGAAGAACTATTACTAGAAGCCCTGAGAGTATTGCAACCCTCGATAATTCGTCAACCGCTTAACTTTGCCGATTTTGATCTTAGTTTAGCCCAGCGTCGCCAGAGTAACAATCAAGTGGTTCACGAGGCCGCCGAAGCGACTCTAAAAACCGGATTAGCTCTCAAAGCTGCCACCATCACCCCAGAAATTAAAGGAGATGTGGGCAGTCCTAACGCTATTTTAAGAGAAGCAATGAATTCTCAGGTAATTCTCCGCATCGGTCGCCGTATCCCCGGTATTCGTCCGATTGGGGGCGTTTATTCTCCCATTGCCATTGTCCGCATGGCCGTTGACGATGCCTACGGGGCCAAAGAATGGCGAGAAACCACTGCCACCGGCGATGAAATTGCCTATCGCACCTCGCGCATTTCTAGGGCTACCAGTCGCGCTGTGGCCGAGTTTACCTTTCAACAGGCCAAAAAAACCGGGGCGCGGGTATTTGGTGGCCCAAAATTCACCGTTAGTGCCACCTACGAAGGGATGTTTAAAGAGGAATTAGACGCGGCGGCCCAAAGACATCCGGAAGTGCGTTATCAACCCCTGTTAATTGATGCAACTTTTGCCCTACTTTTACAAACCGACGGCGAAGCTTTGGTGATTCCAGCACTTAATCGCGATGGCGATTTATTATCTGATTTTGTCTTGCAACTCTATGGCAGTATTGCCGGGGCCGAAAGTTTAGTTTTGGGATTTGATGAGGAGACCTTAGCGGTTAAAACCATTATGGCAGAAGCTCCCCACGGCACGGCCCCGGCTTTAGAGGGCAAAAATATCGCTAATCCCATGGCGATGATTTTAGCCTCGGCAGCTTTGTTAGGTTATATCGAAACTAGCGAAGCGCGCAAAGCTTCTCGGGCAATTTATGAAAGTGTCTTTGAAACTATTCACGAGGGCAAAAAAACCCCCGATTTAGGGGGCCAAATGACCATGAGTGAGTTTACCGATGAGGTGATTCGTCGTGTGGTCAGTAAGTTAGAAGTTTGGTCTGCTTTGGGGTAAACGAACTCATCTGATTGCTCTCTTAAAGTGGTTTGAAGAAAGGGTAATCCCAAAAAATAAGAATTGTTGCAAAAGCTTTGCTTTTGTTGGTTTTGCGGAGAAATAACAGCTACCTTTGAAGTGTATAGTAGAGTCCCTTTGCAGGATTAGAATAAGGACAATGACATTACAAACTTTGACAAAAACTCTGACTATTGGTCTGATTGGTGTAGGAGCTGCCTTGACCTTACAATCACCGAGCCAAGCTCAAACCAGATTCGAGTGTCTTTTACCAGTGACAGGCCCCCATGTGGGAGTTCCCACAACCTATGTCAAAGTCGGCTCTAATGAACGCAAACCTGTGATTCGTTGGGTTTCTCGTTATTCTAGCGGTTCCGGTTACACTCCCCAGCAACGGTGTCTAGAAGTAACTAAACGATTCAATACCCTTGACGCTCGACCTAGAGGAATTGATATTATTACCACTGGCTATCTCAATGGTCTGCCGGTCATCTATTCCCCTAGTCATGGACGAGAACGGGCAAATAGCAGTAACCTATTATTTACCCTCAAGAGAGGGGAAGACGCAACCGAGAAAATCCAACAGCTATTCGACCTCCGGGAGACAGGCGCCGTCGAGCCTTTGTTTGAAAGCTCATCGGATTCTGTCATTGTCTATTTCAATAAATTCCTAGAAAATGCTCCCGTGGAAACAAATCCTGCCACCGGTTCGTCCCCCTCTCCACTGCCGGAGACTTCTCCCGAACAACCCCCCCAAAAACCATCGGGCGGTTCTGTTTGGTAAACTTTTCTAGTTCTATAGATAAGGTAGGTTGGGTTGACGCAAGGAAACCCAACGCCCGCTGTTTGGTAAACTTTTATAGTTCTATAGATAGGAGCATAGTGATCAAGTGAGTCGGCCTATAAAAAGAATTTTGGCTGGTGCGGGCAGTTTATTATTGGGACTGTCCACACCTTTGCTTGCTGTCCAAAGCTATGCTCCTGCTCTGGAACCTAACCAGGCCAATGCCCATAGCTCTCAGCAACTTTCAGAACAACAGCTGCGTCAGTTAGCCAGAGCAATTACTGTTAAGGTGTTATCAGGGCAAGGCTGGGGTTCGGGCATTTTAGTTGAAAAGCAGGGTTCTTCCTACAAAGTCCTCACGAATGACCATGTTTTAGGGCGGTATCGCTATCGGGGTTGGCAAATACAAACCCCTGACGGCAAGATACATCGGGGTGAGTTGGTCAGAACAGTTCGCTTGAATGATTATGATTTAGGCTTAGTTTCTTTTCGCAGTAGCCAAGTTTATTCTATTGCTGATTTGGCTAATGTCGATGATCTCGCTATCGGAGATGAAGTTTTCGCCGCTGGCTTTCCCTTCGATGGCGATCGCCCGACAGAACAAGGATTTACCTTCACCGTGGGTAAACTGTCGCTTTTGAGTGATAAATCCTTTTCGAGAGGCTACCAAATCGGCTACACCAATAAGATTAAAAATGGTATGAGTGGCGGACCGCTGCTAAATCGGCAAGGTAAAGTTATTGGTATTAACGGGATTCATGCTTATCCTCTCTGGGGTAAATCCTACGTTTTTGCTGATGGAACAGTGACTTCACCAGCACTGTGGGAACAAATGAGTCGATTAAGTTGGGCGATTCCTATCGGGACTTTTTTACAATCGGGGTCATCTTCTTTATCTGCTTCCAGTCGGCAACGGCCCGCAGTGTCACCCCCACCGCTTCCCACCCATAGAGAACCCACTTTCTGGGAAGATTTTCCTTCTCCATCCTCGTCAACCCCAAGAGAAAAGAATCCCGCTCCCACACCACTCTGGTAAATTCCACTCAACTGTATTTTTAAACCAGAATGAGCAACAATTTCTTGAAAATTTCCGCCGCCCTAGT
The DNA here is from genome assembly GCF_027530405.1 of Microcystis sp. LE19-41.2A. NCBI lineage: Bacteria > Bacillati > Cyanobacteriota > Cyanophyceae > Chroococcales > Microcystaceae > Microcystis > Microcystis sp. LE19-41.2A. The sequence continues at coordinate 8,278 of NZ_JAPZQJ010000428.1, forward strand.
TAGTATAGCGGTGTTTGTGGTTTCTCCTCAGATTGCTAAGGCATCAACAGCTGAGGAGATAGAAAAAATTGCTGAAAAGATTACCGTTTTAATCCCCTCAGAAGAAGAAGGGGCGAATGGGAAAATTACTGCTAATGGCTCTGGATCAATTATTGCCAAAGAAGGAAGGGTTTATACTGTTCTTACTGCTAGTCATGTAATCTGTAAAGATGCTAGAGATGCCTGCAAGTTCTATTACGATCAACTAAAAATTATTACCTGGGATGGTAAGAAATATCCGCTCGATTACAATAGCATCAAAAAATTACCCGGAGTAGATCTAGCTCTCGTGCAGTTTCAGAGCGACCAAAATTATCAGTTAGCGACCTTGGCTAACTATCAAGTAGCTGACGAACAATTTATTTTTGCTTCTGGATGGCCCGACCCGAAATTTATCGGCAAGCGGAAACGATTGTTCAATCTGGGGAAAGTGCTACCCAAGGACATTACACCCTTGCTGAAAATATTTCCTCCGGAGTTGGGGTATGAGATAGTTTATACCAGTGTCACCTATGGGGGCATGAGTGGCGGTCCATTGTTGGATATCAATGGACGAGTCATCGCGGTTCACGGACAAAATGAAGCCGAAAAAATCGAAAAGGTTCCCGTGCCAATTGGCTTTAGTCTCGCTATTCCCATCACTACTTTTTTGAAATTAGCACCCCAGTCTGGCATTCAAGGGCAGATAAATGTCGAAAATTCGCCCCCCAATACCTTATCTTTGCAAGAAATTGGGGATGAATTATACAAGGCTTTTGAATTTCCCCATAAGAACGATACTAATCCCCTAAACTGGCTTAATCAAGGCAATACAATGTGGCGGTTAGGACAATTAGCCCTCGCCTATGCCGCCTATGAAAAAGCCTTGCAACTCGATGCTCAACTCTATCAAGCTTGGTATGGGAAAGGTCTGGTCTTGACCTACTGGAAACGCTCCCAAGAGGCGCTGGCCGCCTACGAACAAGCTCTCAAAATTAATCCTAAGTCCGATACCGCCAAAAAACTGCGAGACAAGCTCCAAGAATCCTTAGGGGGAGGAAATACCCCTTCTCTAACCCCCTCACAGCCAACCACCGCGCCCACCGTAGAGCCTTCACCAGAGCCCTCTAATCCGAGAAGACTATGGTGAAGTCAGTCCCGATGAAAAAATTTTCACCCCCACAGATGAAAGAGGTTTCCTTCCCTACACCCCACACCCGACACCCCACACCCTCTTTCAAGTCAGTAGGGAAAACGCGGTTAGCTAATAGTGGGTTGCACCAATTTAGCTAAGAATGCTTGAATTGCTCGTAGTTCTGCGGGGGGATTGCGGAGAAACTCTTCGTTACTGGCTAAAATCATCGCATTATAGGCCCGCACCGCCGCCAGCAATTTAGCTGGAACTACCTTCTTATCTTTGAGCAGTCTCTCTAAGCTGGCCAATAAGTCTTCAATAACATTTAAAGGCGCTGTGCCGGGGGCTGAGTAAAGAGCGGCAATGACAGCATTGATATTATTACCCGCCTGTGCATCCCCTGTTAAGATGCTCAGTAGCGATTGCTGAACGGCTGCGGGAATCGGGGTACCCGTGAGGGAGGTTAAATTATTATCAGCTAACAGAGTATTCAGAGAAGCGGCCGCCTGATTAACAGCGATTTGAGCCGGTTCTCCCCCCTGAAATCCCGTTACCGTCGTGGTGCTGGGGAAAGTTTGACCGGCAAAATCACCGGTGGAAAGAATTGGGCCAGTGGCATCGGATTGGTTGCCGGTTTGCGCCATAACGGGAGAGACTAGGGCATTGGTCAGCAAAACCGCCGCCACTAGGGAAACTTGCCAATTAGTCAACCATTTCATCAACATGGTCTTAATCCTCATTCAAAAAGCTAAATTAGACAATCTAAAAACCGACTAACGGGGGAAAAAGTAATTGTAGCCGATACTCATGACGAAGCGAGCGCCGTCCCCGGCATTGCCCGTTAAATCAGCACCGGCAAGGTTAACCGTCAAGGGGACTTTCGGGAAGGGAATCAGGGAAATACCTGCGTTTAAATCTTGACCCGACCATTCGACAATGGCCGAGACCGGTTCAACAATTCGTAAACCCGCACTAGCAAAGACACCGAGGGAATTTACCCCATCTTCGATGGCTCCTTCCGAGCGAAAACGACCACCACCAACACCCAAGGAGAGCGTCAATTGACTAAAGGGTTCTTTCGTTGTTTCTGTGAACTGAAAAAATTTGCTCACCACCCCGTAGATACTGCTACCGGCATCTGTCCCACCCCAGCGAATGGCGTTTTCAAATCCTAGGGCCACAGCAAAACCTTCTGGCAGAGAACGGTGAATTTTAAAGCTAAAACTACCCCGTCCGGCGTTATCACCAAAAAGGCTCAAAATCGCCAGAGTTACATCTAAACCGACAATTTTCTGGCGTTCTCCTAAACCGACCCCTAGGGCTAACCCGCCATCTGCTTGATTGGTAAAACGGGTTCTCGACTGGAAAGCGAAACCACCGAAAATCTGCCCAAAATTCGCTCCAAAACCGATGGGAGTAGAGATACTGCCACTAGGGGCAACCACAAATTCCGCCAGTTTCGCAGAAAGGGTTTTCGGTTCCTCAATCAGAAAATCTTGACGTAAACGCTGTAATTCGGGGGAAACATTGGTATCAACTGGGGTGGATGCTTGCGCTTGCCATTTTTCGACTTCTGGCGAGCTATTATCTCCTGCTGGTAAAAGCTGACTCGCTTGCATTGTCCCTAGATTCGCCTTCCATTCTTCTAGGGTTGAAATTGTCCTGGTCTTTTCTGTTGCTAAAGTATCGCGGGAAGATTTATCTGGTTTATTTTCTAAGGATAAGGCCAGATTACTATCGGTTAATCCCTCTGTTGTCGAGAAGGAATTGGTTGTCAGAACTCTTTCTCTCCTCTCTAATTCCACGGGGGAATTAATGATAATTTTTTCCTGGGATACCCGAATAGAAGCAGCGTCAATGTCTAAGGGGGAAGGAAGGGCCTTCACCCGATCGCAAAGTATGGCTGTCCCCACACAGGATGTGATCAAAATTCCTCCAGAAAATATGTGTCTTATACGGCCGTTTCTTTTTGCTTTTTTTAACAACACTTCCAGCTTTCCTCACAGACGAAGTTAATTTGCAAGAATTGTAACTGATTTATTCTTAGATAGCAAGTTATTAAACCTGTTCGTTATCAATCATGGAATCCCCTAGATTTTTTCTTAGTAGGGAGGCACAATTATTTGTAGGATGGGTTAGCGGTAGCGTAACATGAGCGGGCGTTGGGTTTCATGCTTCAACCCAACCTACGTTCATCTTATATTTAATTCCACCCACCCACTTAGCAAGTTATTAAACCTGTTCGTTATCAACCATGGAATCCCCTAGTGCGCCTAATTGAAATGTAAAATATTTACGACCTCTATCTCTATTCTTGGCTTCGATGGTTGTGCTGCGTCTCTGTTCACGAATCAAATAGGCGGATTATATTGCTAGAACTAAAAAAAGCGGGTTGAACCCCGCTTGTAATCAAAAACTAAGCCAACTTAAAGGCATCTCGCCAACACCAGCGCAACAGGGTAAAAGCTATTAAACCTTTAACCACTTCTAGAAACCAGTAACCAATCTGCAAGGACATCATTTCTCCCGACATTCCCGACGCGGTAACGGGAGCTAGTAAACCCATAGCGCTCAGATTGGGAGTGAGAAAATAGGTGTAAATTAGGGTGATTACTAAGAGAACACCGGCGAATAGGAGCGATCGATGTTCGGGGAGATGGATTAAGGTATGATAGCGGTGGAAGACAACAAAGCTACACAGCACAATCGCCGCACAAACTAATTCCAGATGGTTAAAAATGCCAAATAGCAAGTAACCGGCACTGGCAAAGCCATTTTGTGTCATCATGCCAGCTACGGATAAGCTGGGGATAATGATTAAATCGATGACGAAACTGGCACTTAACCAGAAACCGAGAACAACCATGGCTAGGGTTGTCCAATTAAACCAAGACCGATAACGCTCAACAAAAGTTTTCATTAGGCTTGCTCCTCCTTGCCCTTCTAACTTAATTGTAAAGAGCGTTCGCCAAAATTATGGCAAGTTTTTTGCTAATTCTTAGCAATTCTTATCAATTCTTAGGAGAGCAACCAAACAATACCGCTCTTAAGTAGGTGGGTGGAATTAAATATACTTTAGACGTTCATAATCTGAGATTTATTAAACTTCTGAAATCGTAGAGTCAGCAAGGAATCCAGTTCTTTTTTATGTTTCAAATGGGCATCATTCAAACATTCATAAATGGCTGAAGAAAAGTCAGAAAAGTTTT
>NZ_JAPZQJ010000182.1:0-42722 GCF_027530405.1 Microcystis sp. LE19-41.2A
TGATTAATTGTAATATGCTTTTAAATTAATTCTTTTTACCTGTTTTAGTCGTATGTTAGTGAAATATTATAGGATTTGGAATTTCAAAAACCTTGAATTATCCTTCTTGTATTTGATTGCTTGGTAAAAAAAACAAGGGCAACAACGCCTGACACGACCGGCTCCTGACGACCGGCTACTGACTCCTACCCCCAGGAAAAACTTTTTCAGCAAGCCCTAAGTAGCCTATACTAAACGGATTTAGTATTAGTCCGATTATTTCCGAGTTATTAGTGGTAAATTAATCTTACCAATTAAAAGGTCCCAAAGCCCGATCGTTGTAATCGCCACCCTCGGCAATAAAATGAATGACCATCGATTTACGGGTTAGCAGGGTATTATTAATCTTCCCACCACCATGAATTAACATTCCGTGCCAGAGAAGAATCTCTCCTTTTTTAGCAGTAAATGATTGACAGTCATAATTCTGAGCGCGCTGGTTAACATAATCTTGGTATTGGGGAATTTGCTCGGCAGTAATATTTTTAAGATTGACGGCGGGATAGTCTGGAAAAAAGTCAGTTACTTTGATATTTTTATGAGATTTAGGATAAAAAATTAGCGGACCAGCATCGGCGGAAATATCTTCCAAGGCAATCCAAACACCGACTAAATGATTAGCAGGATGAACATAAAAAACTGCCATATCCTCGTGCAGCCCCTGCTCTGTACCGTGCAGGAAGTTGATGGAATATCTCGGTTCGCAGGATTTGCCAATAATTAAATTAACTAAATCTTTCAGATTTTGATTGTCAAAAATTGCTTGAGCGGCGGGGGAAATCTCATGAAAGCCATGAAGTCGCCAAATAGAATTAACCAAGGCTTTTCTTTGCTCGATATCTAGGGCTAAAACTTGCTCGTGACTTAAACTCGCCGGTAGATTTTCTGCTTGAATGCCTTCAATTCTTAATCCAGGGATAGCCGATTCTAGGAAAAATAAATCGGCTAATTCTGCTACTAAATTATCGATCGCCGTTGCGGGAATTAAATCTTTGACAATACAATAACCCAATTCTCGCCAATGGTCAAGGAGTTGATATTCTCGTTCGGAAATTCGCCGTTGTTGACGAGCTTTTTGCAGGGATTTTTCGGCTTGCGATCGCTCTAACCAGGGTAATTCGGCAGTAGAATTGAAAGACCAGGGCAAATTTTTTAAGATATCGGCAATTTTAAGAATCATGGTGAGTCCATCTTTTCCGAGCTACTTTCGGACTATTCTAATCTATGAGTGTTCGGTCTAGTCTGTCAACAGATATATAGCGTTTTTCAGTCTGCTGAGGTACAAAAGTTATGGGTTTTAGGCACTCATGCAAGAGGCAAAAGGCAAAAGGGAAGAAAAATAGGTGTACCTCACTAGCTTAGGAAACGATATAAATTATCTGAAAAAACCCCCTAGGATGAGTTAGGAGGTTACAGGGAAAAAATTAATCAGGGTTGATGGGATTAACTGGCGCTAACTTCAGCAGGATAAACGCTAACTTGACGGCGACTTTTATCCTTGTATTCAAATTTGACCACACCATCAATTAAAGCGAATAAAGTATCATCGCCACCACGACCAACATTTTTACCCGGGTGAACTTTAGTACCCCGTTGACGGATGAGAATATTTCCCGCTTTTACCACTTGACCACCGTAGCGCTTAACGCCTAGTCTCTGGGAACGAGAATCGCGTCCGTTGCGGGTACTACCCGTACCTTTCTTATGAGCCATAATTTCTCTCCAAATGCTTTTTTGATTCTAAAAGTTATTCTTCTTCATCGCTACTATCTTCCACAACTTCAGCGCTGGAGGTAGCAGCAGTGGCGACTAGGGTTTTACCGTTATAATTGATTGAATCAATCATAAAACGGGTAATTTCTTGACGATGACCGCGTTTTTTACGGGTTTTCTTTTTCGGGCGCATTTTATAAACAATAACTTTTTTGCCCCGACGATGTTGTATGACAGTGCCTTCGACGGTGGCCCCTTCGATAAAGGGTTGACCGATGCTAATATCATCCTCATCATGGATTAATAGCACTTTGTCGATGGTATGGGTACTTTGTTCATCGACGGGAAGAAGTTCGATATCGTAATAGCGACCGGGTTCTACCCGAATCTGTTTGCCACCGGTCTCAATAATTGCGTAACTCATGAATTTTCTGCGCTCGTTTTGCCGTACAGGTAGCTGAAAAAAATTCCAGCTTTTGTGCTAATGTCCTCACCTGATCCGAGCAGGAATTGACACAATTTACTATTATCTAATATCTAGGGGGCAATTGTCAAGCTTTTAGCCCACCGATTCGCTATATACTAAAAATAATCTTACGAAAAACTCAATTAAACCGTTATGGAACAGTGGGAAAGCAGAGGACACCTGTTAACCGAACAAATTAACCCAAACAGCCTAAATTTAGACCAATTAAACCCGCTCGAATTGGTGGATCTCTTCAATCGCGAGGATGCCCAAACCCTAAAAGCGATCGCCATGGCCCGGCAAGAATTGGCCCTAGCAATCTCCCTGACCAGTCAAGCTCTGGCTAAAGGTGGTAGACTCTTTTACATTGGGGCAGGAACCAGTGGCCGGCTGGGGGTTTTGGACGCGGCCGAATGTCCTCCCACCTTCTGCACTCCCCCGGAATTGGTACAGGGAATTATCGCCGGTGGAGCGGCGGCGCTGGTGCGTAGTTCCGAAGATTTGGAGGATAAAGCGGAAGATGGGGCGGCGATTATTGCCCAGCGAGAAATTCACGAATTAGACGTGGTAGTGGGGATTACCGCCGGGGGGACAACCCCCTACGTTCATGGGGCTTTACAGGCGGCAAAACAGCGGGGTGCGACGACGATTGCTATTAGTTGTGTCCCCGCCGAACAGGTGGAGATCGCGGTGGATGTGGATATCCGGTTATTGACTGGACCAGAACTTCTGGCCGGCTCCACCCGTCTGAAAGCGGGAACGGTGACGAAAATGGCTTTAAATATCCTTTCCACAGGGACAATGGTCATGTTAGGCAAGGTTTACGGCAACCAGATGGTCGATGTGGCAGTTACTAATCATAAACTCCATGACCGCGCCCTGCGAATTATCTGTAACCTTACCGATGTTAGTCGTCAGGAAGCGGCTATTTTACTGGAAAAAAGTGGCCGCCGGGTTAAACTGGCTTTGTTAATGCAGAAAACGGGACTTTCGGCGGCCCCAGGACAAGAATTGTTACAAAAGCATCGGGGTCAATTACGGGCCGCCCTGCAAGCTTATAATCAAATTGATTGATAAAAACCTATTGATTTTGACTTTCCTATGGTTAATATTTCTTCGGAAATTGCTGCGGTCGCTGTTATTTTCCTCGTCGCTGGTGCTATCTTGACTTGGAGTTTTTATCGAGCTAAACCCTACGGCCAACTGGGAATTTTACCTTGGTTACAATCCTTGGTACTAATTGCTCCTTGGTTAATTTTTTTCGGGCTATTTGCGGCGGGAATTTATCTCAATCTAGCGGTAATTCTCTTTTTACTGGTTGCTTCCACCATTATCTATATTTATTTGGGCAACCGTTTACGCTTACTGAAAACCAATCAGATAATTGAACCGAAAGTTAACCAGGCAGTTAGCCAGTCCGTTACTCCTCTAGAAATCCCGGCAGCGGTGACAGCAATTGTGCCGGATGTGATGCCAATTCCCGAAGAGGATTTAAAAGTTATTCAGAGTATTTTTGGGATAGATACTTTTTTTGCCACCGAAACTATCTCTTTTCAGGAAGGGGCAATTTTTAAAGGCAATTTACGGGGAGAACCGGATCTAGTTCACTCGCGCTTAACCCAGAAATTAAGTAATCATTTTGGCGATAAATATCGTTTATTTCTGGTGGAAGGAACCGAGGAAAAACCGGTGGTAATTATCCTTCCCAAAACTAATGATCCTAGTCCTGCCACTCTTGCTCAAAAAAATCTCTCTTTAGTTTTGTTAGTAGCCACTATTGTCACCAGCTTAGAAGCGGCTGGAATTTTATTGGGTTTTGATTTGTTTGGTAATTGGCAGAGATATCGAGAAGCAATTCCCCTGAGTTTGGGTTTATGGTCGGTATTAATTGCCCACGAAATCGGTCATCTAATTATCGCTAAACGCCATAATGTTCGTCTCAGTTTACCCTATTTTCTTCCCACTTGGCAGATTGGTTCTTTTGGGGCGATTACTCGTTTTGAATCTTTATTACCTAACCGCAGTGTTCTATTTGATATAGCTTTCGCTGGTCCTGCTTTGGGCGGTTTGGTTTCTTTAATCTTGTTAATCGTTGGACTGACTTTATCTAATTCGGCCAGCCTTTTTCAAATCCCTAGTACCTTTTTCCAAAGTTCAATTTTAGTGAGTTTTTTAGCGCGGATAGTTCTGGGCGACGAGTTACAAAATGCCGTTATCTCCGTGCATCCTTTAACTGTTATCGGTTGGTTAGGATTGGTGATTACCGCCCTTAATTTACTGCCCGCCGGACAGTTAGATGGTGGCAGAATTGTTCAGGCTATTTATGGTCGCAAAATTGCCCGCCGCACCACTGTGGCCACTTTGGTCATTTTGGGCATTATTTCCTTAGTTAATCCCAGTAATCCGATTCCTCTCTATTGGACAATTTTAGTCGCTTTTTTACAAAGAGAGTTGGAAAGACCGAGTTTAAACGAGTTAACCGAACCCGATGACACCCGCGCCGGTTGGGGTTTATTACTACTCTTTTTAATGTTGGCGACTCTGATTCCTTTAAGCCCTAGTTTAGCGGGACGGTTAGGCATCGGTGGCTAAATACTTCCCCGAAATTCTTGCCATTGATTGCCGTCAAAAAAAAGCTTGACAAAAACTCAAGTCTTGACTTATAATTTTCTTATAATGGGAATCCGTGTACGCCTATAGACCCCTGATTTTTCCGTAAAATATAGCCTCCAGCATTTACCCCTGAAGATTTGACTTTTGGAGTTGCTCAAAATGTCTAACGAAACTGTCACTTATTCCCTAGAAGCTGTCCTGACAAGGATTGAGGGGAAAATCGACTCTCTGGAAAAACGTATTGACGAGAAAATCGACTCTCTGGAAAAACGTATTGATGAGAAAATCGACTCTCTGGAAAACCGTATTGATGAGAGATTTGACAAGGTAGAAGACCGGTTAACTAAAGTAGAAATAGGACAGGCCGAACTCAAGGGAGATATTAAAGCTTTAGACGAAAAAATCAATGGATTAACTGCAAGGGTTGCCTATCAGGAATTCACCAATCGAGGGATTCTGATAGCATTGGTGGTCGCTATTTTAGGAGGTGCCGCTAAACTTTTTGGTTTTTTCCCTAATCCTTAGAAGTTGCCGGTAGCCGTACCTAGTAGATAGGCTCTTCCCCAAAATTTTTCGCTCATTACCCCGATCATTCGTTAGAATAGATTCAGAATTTAAGGATAAAATCTCATCTATGAATCCCGTTGTTTTGGTGCATGGTTTTCTGGACACTACTGCTGTTTTTAAACCGATGAGCGAGTATTTAAACTATCATGGTTGGCAGGTGCATAGTTTTAATCTAATTCCCAATCATGGTTACAAAAAGTTAGAAGTTTTAGCTGGTCAGGTGGAGAATTATATCGAGAAAAACTTTGCTAAAGAGCAGAAAGTAGATCTGATTGGGTTTAGTATGGGAGGATTAATTACCCGCTACTACCTGCAAAGATTGGGAGGAGTGGCAAGAGTGCAACGTTACCTAAATATTTCTGCTCCGAATCGAGGCACGTTAACCGCGTATAGTTTACCCTTAGATGGGATTAGACAAATGCAGCCGGGGAGTCAATTTCTAGAGGATTTAAATCAAGATTGTCAACAAATTTTAAATAAAATTAAAACCACAATTATCTGGACTCCCTACGATTTAATGATATTTCCTGCCCATAGTTCCCGTTTATCGGTGGGCAAAGAAATTTCCATTCCCGTATTGCTCCATGCTTGGATGGTCAAAGATAGCAAAGTTTTAACAACAATTAAAGATACTTTATTAGAATAGAAATACTGGTTCTCTCCAATACCAGAACAAAGTCAAAATATCACCAACAAAAAAGTTAATTATCATCAAAAAAGCTTGACTTATGGTTATAATTGTGCTAATTCAAAAATGAAACGCATCAGCGGCGGACTTCGGTATTTGTATCATTAGAAGATTATTAAACCTCTAGGTTTAATCACTTAAATTAGCAGTTTCTAGCCATTTTTTACCCATTTCAATGGGAATACCGAGGGGAGGACAGAGGACTTTAATTAATTCAATTCCTCCCGTGATTAAAATGCTTCTTAAGCGAGAATTTTTCTTGATTTCTGCGTCAACTTGTGCGACAAAAGTTTGTTTTTCAATTTCGGTATTAGTGGGATAAGTTTGGGTAAGTTGGCTGATAAGTTGTTGGATTTCTTGGGCGGCTTCAGCTAAATTTTGGGGTGTGGCGTAATTATGTTGAACTGCTTTTTGATCTCCTTGCACCGTATCGGCAAAGTTAGCAATATTTGCTCCACGAAGGTCATATTTAGGAGTTTCTGACATAGGATTAAAAGATTGAAGATTACTGATGAGAATTAGGGTTTGCGGCAAAAAGTACGGGCGAAGCATTCGGATAGAAAATCTCCGGTTTCACCGATAGGTTATTGCCCGAATGCTTCGCCCCTACAGGACGCGGGCCGATGAAGACGCAAGGTTTTGAAGCACGATTCTCTCAAAATCTTGCACCTGTTTCGCAAGAAAAGCCACAAAACCCCTATCTTGCCTACATTTCACATTTATTCAGCAAGCCCTAATTATAGCATCCATAATGGCAAAACTGAGAACATTTCTCTGAATGAAAGCGATACGTCGAATTCAATTCCCCCTTGAAAAGGGGGATTTAGGGGGATCAAAATAAGGATTGAGCGGCTTTAATCCGAATACTTGGATTCTTGTCTGTGAATAGTCTTTTGGCAAGAGTTCTGATAATTAAATCGAGGGATTCTGTACTCAATTTCATATCAGTTTACTGCATAACGAGAGCCAATTTTACCGAGGGCATCAACAGCACTGAAACGAACGCTATCATCTTCATCGGAACAAACATTTACTAGATAAGGAATAACATCTTCTAGTCCAATTTCACCTAAAGCAATTGTGGCTGTGACACGAACTTTTACTTCCTTATCTTGTAGGGATTGAATGAGATAGGATATTGCTTTTTCACTACCAATTTTTCCGAGAGATTCCGCCGTGATTATCCGAATATCGGGATTAGTATCAGATAAGCAGGAAGCTAGATAAGGAATTGCGGATTCATTGCCAATTTCTCCTAAAGCTCGAATCAGATTTAGGCGAACATTAAGATCATTTTCTCCTATTAAATGGGATACTAAGGTGTCGGCAAGGCTGCTATTGCCAATTTTGCCCAAGGCTTCGGCAGCTTTAGCGCGGATCTGGGGGAGAGAATCGTTGAGTTTATTCAATAAAGTATTGATGGCGATTTGGGTGTTATTAAGTTGCTGAACCATGTTATTTTTTCTCTGGGTTATTGTTATTAGGTTGCTGGGGATAATTCTGTTGGCTTCCTTGCACATTATGAGCTAAATTGCCAATAGTGGCTCCTCTGAAATCATAGGTAATAGATGAGGTTTCAGAGGTTGGGGATTGAGTGGAGTAAGAAATAGATTCAGGGAGGGGGTGATAGTATTTAAGTTTGTTTTGAATTGTGTCTAGTGCTTTTCTAGCTTGAGAGAGAGTATCGCCATTATTTAATGTGACAAAATCAGGATTTTTCAGGCATTTGATAAGTTCAGTCATCGCCGCTTCTGTGCCAATATTACCCAAAGCCTCGGCTGCCTTCCTACGAACAAACTCATCAGAGTCTTCTAAAGCCTTGAGTAACCCCGGAATAGCTGTTTCCGAGCCAATTTTACCCAAAGCGAAGGCTGCGTACCAACGAACATCCTCATCAGAGTGTTCTAAAGCCTTGAGTAACCCCGCAATGGCTGTTTCTGAGCCAATTTTACCCAAAGCGAAGGCTGCGTTCCCACGAACACCCTCATCAGAGTGTTCTAAAGCCTTGAGTAACCCCGCAATGGCTGTTTCTGTCTCAATCTCAGTCAAGGCCTCGAGTGCGTTATCAGAGTGTTCTAAAGCCTTGAGTAACTCCGCAATGGCTGTTTCCGAGCCAATCTTAGCCAAAGCGAAGGCTGCGTTCCCACGAACAGACTCATCAGAATCTTTTAAAGCCTTGAGTAACCCCGCAATGGCTGTTTCTGAGCCAATATTACCCAAAGCGAAGGCTGCGTTCCTACGAACATACTCATCAGAGTCTTCTAAAGCTTTGAGTAACCCCATAATCGCTGTTTCCGAGCCAATTTTACCCAAAGCTAAGGCTGCGCGCCTACGAACATCGCTATTAGAGTCTTCTAAAGCCTTGAGTAACTCCGCAATGGCTGTTTCTGGGCTAATATTACCCAAAGCCTCGGCTGCGTTCCAACGAACACCCCAATCAGAGTCTTTTAAAGCTTGACTTAACTGATTAACAACTTCATTAGACTTTGTTAATCCCAATAACTCCACCTTAAACCGTTTCGGTACATCCAACCCAAGCACTAACCCCACTGTCTGCTTTTGAAACTTAAAGTTGACTTCTCCTGCTAACCTCGCTCCTAATTTTAAATCAATCTCTAACCCTAATTTAACCACCCGTTTTGCTTGGGTTTCATTATCCAATAACCCCAACAGTAACGCCATAGGTTCCGTCCATTTGAGATAATTCAAATAGTCCCACTGTAACTGCTCATCCCTGAGATGGGGTAACTTTTTCTTTAATTCCTCAGCCGTGTAATATTCTTGAATCAGTTGATGGCGAAAAGCAATTTTATCATTACCTTCTAGGTGAATTAGATGATATTTCAGTAAATCCTTTAACCACTGCTTACTGTAATGTTTTGGCAATTCTTGATTTTTGATAAATTTGCTTAATTCTTCCTCTGCTTCTGTTCGGGAAATAGCCACCTGAATCTCGGTTTTTGACTCCCCTTGGGTCATTTTCCACGCTAACAATTGCAGCAATTCTCGCCACCAATCCCGCGATTCTTGGTAAGTAGGAACATCTGCTTTTAATTTCTTGTCATAAATTCCTGTAAAAATCTGGAAAACTAAGCCTAAATTAGCAGGAATTTTGTTCTGATTATTATCAAAAACTGAACAAAGCATCCACAAAAGTAGAGGAGTTTCTGCCAATTCCTTGAGACGATTTCCCAACTGTTTAAGCATTTCTTCGCCTTTTTCAGGCAAATAGGCCTTGACAAAATCCCGCATCTGTGGTTCAGTCAGGGGGAGCATTTCCAGCTTTTTTTCAATATCTAAGTCGTCGCTGCCTAAATCCCTTGTCGTGAAAATCATCGAAATTTCTGCATACTGCTGGCGAAAGTTTTTTAAATTCTGTCGCGCAGCTTCCGAGGGCAACTCATTGATACCATCAAATAATAATAATGGTCTAAAATTCTGATTTTCTAACAGCCAACTTTCTAGGGTATTACTATCAATAATTAATTTATGGCGTTTCAGGAATTGTAAAATTAAATCAAGAATTGAGGTTTCATACAAGCGTAATTCGATGAGAATGGGAATTTGAATGATTTTAGCCTGATTTTGTTGATTTAGGCGCAAGCTTTGGGCCCCTACGGATTCTTCTAATAATAATCTGGCTAAAGCGGTCGATTTTCCTGAACCGGGACGACCTTTTAAAAGAACGTGATTAGTTGCATACTTGCGTAAACCATCTAAAACTGTGAATCTTTCGGTTTTTTCTGGTCTTTCTTGTCGGTTTTGTGGTTCTTTTTCAATCGTCTGTACCCACAAATCCCTTAGCAAAGGTGCAGTTTTCGCTGGGCGTGTTTTTCCCTCTACGTCCGTGAGGGTGTAAAATGTCTCCCACTGGGCGTACTTTTCCGAGTCCGAGATTGATTCGAGATAGGGAGTCCAGTCAATCATTGATGCTGTCAAGTATTTAAATTACCTGTTGAGACGAGGAAAAAGGCAACCCCCCAACCCCTAGCAGGGGTAGGGTTGATTCATGAATCAACCCTACTATGAATCAACCCTACCTTGCTTATTTTTAATTGTAGGCTAAGAAGATTTGGTCATGACTTACAAGATAGAATCGGAGTTTCTGCATCCCTCTCTCCTGTCAGACCGGGAAAACCCCATCCGAATATAAACACTCACGCTGCCGTCGTACCTTGTTCCAAGCACTTTAGCGTATATCTGGCACGAGTTTTAAGAATTGTTAATTGATCTGTTTTTGCCAACAACTCATCTAACTCAGCTACTTCATCAGCGCAGAGTAAAGATTCTGCATTTCTCGTCACTAAATCATCTAAACGGGTTTGCTCTACGAGGGACAATTGACAACTTGCCAGCGCTTTTAATTCATCCACACTCAAACCAATCAAACAATCTTCATCGAGTCCTAATGAATTGGCAAATCGAGAATAGGTGTTCCAGTCTAATAAAACCCCAACTCGTTCCCCTTGCTCATTTGTTAAGTATTCTACTGGCTTGGACATATTAGAAACACTCACAATACAATATAATCCTATTTTAGTAATTAATTCCAGAAAATGCCATCGATCGCCGATAAGGTTATCCTATTTTTGTTTTCCTAATTGTTAGGTTTTCTAAAAAGTTGAAAAAGTACGGGCGAAGCATTCGGATAGAAAATCTCTGGTTTCAGCGATAGGTTATTGTCCGAATGCTTCGCCCCTACAGGACGCAATCGCCGATAAGGTTATCTTATTTTTGTTTTCCTAATTGTTGGCTTTTCTAAAAAGTTGGTGCGTTACGGCAATATTTAGACCTTGATTTTTCCCCTAAAAACAATGGATGCCTAACGCACCCTACGTTTATTTTTGTTTTCCTAATTGTTGGGCCTTATAAAAAGTTTCTAAACTGTGACTATCCCCGACAAAACGCCAGTGCCAGGGTTCATAATTAATACCCTGGAGATTATTTTCAGGGAAAGATAACTCGAAACTATACTGGGCAGCGTTATTTTGCAACCAACGAAAAGCGGCAGTATTAGCAAAACTGCTACTTAAATTCGTTGCGGGAGCGCGACCATCGCCAATATCGATCGCATAACCGGTATGATGTTCGCTGTAACCCGGAGGTGCGCTCACTTCTGCTCGTTTGCGGGTTTGCTGATTGCGTTGTTCTTTAACTTCAAAAAAGAGCTTGTCTTGGGTTGCTTTCGATCGAAATGCGGAAATCGGCATTAAAATCACCCCCGACCTTCTCGCGTCACTCTGCATCTGGATAAAAGCTTTGGCTGCTGCTTTCCTTAAACGCATAGCACCATCCCCAGTAATAGGGGCTAATTCCGTCTCTGGAGCCTCTTCATAGGGTAAATGACCTAGAATGTTCTCAATGGGGCTAGGAGTGGCTTTAATGGGGGGGGATGGATTAATAGGCAGTTTTTTTACGGAAGCAGGGGGACGATTCAAGACTGCTAGGGCAATTAGGCCGGTTCCCACCAGAGCGAGTAAACCGCTTGCGATCGCTATTAGACCATTAGGATTAGTAGTTTTTGTGTACTGGTTGTCCCGCAAAGCTTCGGGAATATCATCGATCGGTTTCACGGTTTACTTACCCTCCTCCAAGATAATTACATTATTCCCCGGCCACTCCATCTTGACGAGCAGCGTGTTGAACGGCGGCGGCCACAGCCGTAACTACACGACTATCAAAAACCGAGGGAATAATATTCTCTCGATCGAGATTAGCAGGAGTGATCAAAGAAGCGATCGCTTTGGCCGCTTCCAGATACATATTATCGGTGATTGCCCTAGCGCGACAGTCCAAGGCCCCGCGAAATAATCCGGGGAAAGCGAGAACATTATTGATCTGATTGGGATAATCGCTGCGTCCGGTAGCCACCACGGCCACTAAATCATTGATTAATTCCGGTTGAATTTCGGGAATCGGATTAGCCATGGCAAACACGATCGCATTTTTAGCCATTCCCTTAACCATTTCGGGAGTCAACACCCCCGGTGCGCTCACCCCCAAGAAAACATCAGCGCCTTTAAGAGCATCCCCTAGCTTACCACTGGCGGCCACGGCCCAAGCTTGTTTTTCTGGGGTTAAATCGTCCCGGTTTTGGGAGAGGATACCAAGGGAATCACAGAGGGTTATATCTGTGGCTCCTGCGGTTTTAAAGAGAGTAGCGATGGCGATTCCCGCCGCACCTGCACCATTAATGACGATTTTGACTGTATCAAGCGATTTTTTGACCAATTTGAGGGCATTAATTAGGGCAGCCAGGGAAACGATCGCTGTACCGTGTTGATCATCGTGGAAAACGGGAATATTTAATTCCGCTCGCAGACGTTTCTCGATTTCAAAACAGCGTGGAGCGCCGATATCCTCTAGGTTAATACCCCCAAAAACCGGAGCGATTCTTTTGACGGTTGCGATGATTTCTTCGGGGTCTTGGGTGGCTAAACAGATGGGAAAAGCGTCAATTCCGGCGAATTCCTTGAATAACATTGCCTTCCCTTCCATTACTGGTAGGGCAGCCTCTGGCCCGAGATTTCCTAATCCTAATACCGCGCTACCATCGGTCACTACAGCGACGGTGTTGCCCTTGATGGTCAATGAGTACACTTGTTCGGGGTCGTGGGCGATAGCGGTGCAGATGCGACCAACTCCGGGGGTGTAGGCCATGGCCAGGTCATCTTGGGAGGTGAGGGGAATACGACTCTCAATGGAGATTTTACCCCGACGATGGAGATCGAAGGTGCGATCGGAAACTTTCAGGAGTTTAACATCCGGTAGAGCTTTAACCGCGGCGATAATCTGTTCCGCTTGGTCGGTACTAGCGGCATCAACCATCACCTCGCGGGTGCTAATCTTTAAATTGCGTTCGATCAGAGAAATTTGCCCTAAATTCCCCCCGACATCGGCGATCGCATTGAGGACAGAAGCGAAGGTTCCCGCTTGATTGGGGATTTCTATCTTGAGACTTAAACTATAGCTAGGATTGGGCGTTAAATGAACCATGCTGAAGGCTTCCAATACTGATAAATATTGATTATCTTCTATCTGTGAAGGACTTTGGTATCTAATCGCGCAGTTTCTTTAGCTATTAGGGTTTCTCTGGGCCTAACACCAGGGGAGCGGGGTGTGGGGTGTGGGGAGAAGGTAGGAAGGCTGCATCTCACATTTGCAAAAATACCGACAATCAGCAATTATCAGTCACTCTCAAATGCGTACAAAAGTATTAACAACTACCTGTAAGCAGCCCACCGAAAAACTAATGCGCTCCGGGGTTTGGGGGCGGCGCCACGCCCCCAACGGGGGGTTTGGGTAGGGTTGATTCATGAATCAACCCTACTATGAATCAACCCTAGGGGTTTGGGGGGTAGAACCCCCCAAAAGCTTGGATTGAGCGATAAAATCGGAAGTAAAGCCCAATTTTAAAAGAGAGTTTTCCCTTAAAAATCCCAACTTAGTAGATTGACAAAAATGAGATGCACCCTAAATATTCCACATTTGTTGATAAGCAGTTTCTAAATCTCTGGTAAATTGTTTGGCATTCCAGAGGGGAGATGTATGACGAGATTGACGTAATTGATAACGGACTTCTTCCCTTAAATTTTTATTTAATCCTAACTTAATTCCCCACTGCACATATTCCTCATCACTCCAAGCTATACCCTGACTAATGCCGGCATTTTTCATAAAAGTATAGCTATTGCGGGCTGCAAATTGTTCACCAACCCTAGTGACTAAAGGAATCCCCATCCAGAGGGTTTCTAGGGTTGTGGTAGCACCATTATAGGGATAGGTATCGAGAACTATATCAGCAATTCCTAGATTAGCGCGATGGGTTTCCTCATTGAAATCATTGGGCAAAAATCTTAATCTATCTTGACTAATTCCCAATTCTTCGGCACTTTTGAGAAATAATTCTCGAATGGTTTCTTTGTCGGCAAAACCTTTGATTAAAAGATAGCTATTAGGAACCTGTTGGAGAATCTGCAATTGGAGACAAATCGTGTTTAAGGTGCGTTTTAATCCCGATTGCACGGTCAGATAAATAATAGCATCATCGGGAATATTTAAATCAGTTCTTCTCCTAGTGGGAACACCCACTTCAAAACCATCCACGGATAAATAAGAGTTAGGAAGTCGGATGATTTTTTCTGAATAAATTTCTTCAGCATTTTCGGGTAAAACGTAGTTATCGGCAATAAAATAATCAATCGCAGGGATTCCCGACGCATCTAATCCTAACCAAGTTACTTGTATCGGTGCGGGTTTTAATGCCATTACTAGATAAGTTGTATTATTGGTTAAGCTATCAATATCCACTAAAATATCTAATTTGTCTTGACGAATTTGGGCAGTTATTTGTTCAATTTTTGCTGGCAAGTTATAGCTATAATCTGAGTTATTTTTAAACCATTTTTCAGTAATTTCGTCTGCTGCTTGGTTGACAAAATAGGTGTAAATTTCAAATTTATCTCGATTATGATAGTGAAATAACCAGCGACTTAACCAACCCACAGAATGACGACGGAGAGTATGGGCAATATAACCAATTTTTATTTTTCTTGCTGGAGATTTTGGAGAAGAAACAGGAGCAATATAGTGGTAGCGGGTTCTTACATCTGCTTGAAAAATTTCCGCTAGTTTACTTTGTAAATAGCGATTAATTTTCGGATTATCTTGATAGTAGGGAAGACAGCTAGTAACTCCCAAAATAGAGTCGATAATAAAGGGAAGTGCATTAAATTGTTCGGCATTAATTTGTCCCTCGATTAGTTGTATTAATTCATCGATAAATTTAGGTAAATTTCCCCAGTCTCCCTTAGCTTGTAAAATACCAATCACTAGAGAAATTCCCAAGAGCTTTTCAGTAGTTGTCTGGCAATTTTTATAAAAATTTTCGGCAATTTCTAGAGATTTTTTATAGTCAACAGTGGTGGTTTTATAAAGATTAAACAAACTATTTTGTAAGTATAAATCCTCTGGTAGAAAGCGCAAACAAAGTTCTACTAAATTAATAGCAAATACACTTTGTTTTTGTTGATAAGCATAATTGACAATTGCTGAGATAACTTTGGCCGCAATTATTTCTGGATTATTGATATGTAAGGCTGCTAATTCTAAAAAGTGGATGGTATTAGTGCAGGGGTAGATTAAAACTTTTTCCGTCACTCGCAGCAGTAAATCAAGATTAATTGCTGCTGTAGCTGTATTCTCTAACAGTTCAAATACACACCAATCATTGCACTTTTCCATAGCAAAATTTTGGAATTGTATTTCTAATTCCATCAGATGCAGGAGATTATTTAAAAAACTAGGATTAAGATTTTGTAGCTGCCATCGAATTAGATAACTTGTCTCTAGTCTTTGGGAATTTTCTTGTCTGGTTGCCTCTGCATCTAAGATTTGAGTTAAAGTTTCTATCCACCCCGATAATTCTGATTCGGCTGCTTGACTCAACACCAGTAACCAAGTAGCTTGCGCGTCTTCTTCTCTATCTTGTAAAAGATAGGCTAATCCTAGATAAAAATAATCCTCAATGACCGAAGAATTGTTTTCAGTTAATTGTTCATAAAACTGCAATACCAGTTGATAATTGTTGTCGTTTAAATGGGTTTGTATGTCTTGATGCCATTGCATAGTTTTTATCCGCTAAGATTGACAATAAATATTCCACATTTGCCGATAAGCAGTTTCTAAGTCTCTGGTAAATTGTTTGGCATTCCAGAGGGGAGATGTATGACGAGACTTTCGGAGTTTCCAACGGACTTCTTCTCTTACATTTTTATCCAATCCTAACTTAATTCCCCACTGCACATATTCTTCATCACTCCAAGCTATACCCTCAGTTATTCCCGCATTCATCATTAAAGTATAACCGTTGCGTGATGACCATTGTTGCCCCACTTTAACCACCAGAGGAATTCCCATCCAGAGGGTTTCTAGGGTGGTTGTACCACCGTTAAAGGGATAGGTGTCCAAAACCACATCAGCGATGGCTAAATTTGCCCTGTAGGTTTCCGTCTGATAGAGAGGAAGCATCTTAATTCGATTAGTTTCTACCCCAACTTCTGCGGCAATTTGACAGAATAAATCCCAGAGGGAATTATCATCAGCAACTCCTTGAATCAGGAAATAACTATTAGGTACGGATTTGAGGATTTGCATTTGTAAGCGAATCATCGCCGGATTACGCTTAATTGCCGTTTGAGAGCTTAGGTAAATAACCGCATCATTATTAATACCTAAATCTTCTCTTCGCAGGGTAGGAACGGCTATTTCAAAACCATCCACAGCGACAAAAGTATTAGGCAAACGCCAGATTTTTTCCTGATAATATTCTTGGGCATTTTCTGGTAGTACATAAGGATCCGCTAAAAGATAATCTACTGCGGGTAAACCGGAACCATCAAAACCTAACCAGTTAACTTGAATAGGAGCAGGTTTTAAGGCAATAACTTGGACAACCATTGGTCCAGTACCACTATCTAAATCCACAAGAATATCGATGTTATCTTCTTTGATTTTGCGATAGATTGCTAAGGAATCAGCAGTAGCATGATAGATTTTATCTGCGGGATTAGAAAACCATTGTTTCGTTATTTCATCCACAGATTGATTCACCATATAAAGATGGATATCAAACTGTTCACGATTGTGATGATTAATAGTCCAACGACTCAATAAACCGACGGGATGACGTTTTAAGGTTTGGGCAATGTAACCAATTTTCAGTTTTTTATTGGGATTATCTTCTCTAGGTTTGTCAAAACTTTCCTCCTGAAAACCCAGCATTGCTTTGTAGGTTTCTTGGAAAAAACTGCCAATCTGACTTAAAAGCGGTCGATTCTCTTTCGGGTTATCTTCATAGTAAGAAATCGGGTTCATCACTGTTAGTAAAGCTTCCCGCACTAAGGGGTGTATGTCTTGGGGTTTTTCTTTTAGAAATTGTTTAATTAAGTGTTTATACTCTTGACAAATACTAGGGATGTCATTCCATTTTGAGGCTCGTAAAGAACCACTAAAGAGGAGAGATTGACTAAACATTTTTAAATCAATTGTTTGACTTTTATCTTTAAATTCTTTGATAAGATGTATCCCTGTTGGGTAGTTAGGGACAGAGACACAAAACCAAAATAAATTAGCTACTAAGTACAAATTTTCGGGATAAAGGGGAAGAAAAGCTTCCGCTAAGTCAACGGAATAAGTAGGTTGATATTTCTCAAAAGCAAAGTGTCGGGTGACAGTGATGACGTGATTAAGTAATTCTGGAGAATTGTCAAGATAGGGTAAACTTAAGCGAACTAATTCTATGGTATATTTATGAGCGTAAGGTATGACGGCAATTACTACCCGTTCCAATAATTGAGAGTTAACTGAACCCTGAGTAATTAATTCTAGTATTTGCCATTCTTGCAGTTGTTGAGGATGAAATCTATTTAATTTCATTTCAACGAGAGTTAAATGCAGTAAATTATCGAGATAACTGGGATTAATTTCCTGTAGATGTTTACGAATTAACCAACTGATTTCTAGATTTTCTAACTCTAATTGTCGGTTAGCTTCGGCAGCTAAAATATTGCTTAATTCTAGCAGCCATGAATCAGTTTCCTGTTCTTCTCCTTGAGTGAAAACAAATAACCAAGTAGCTTGTGCTTCTTCTTCTTTTGCCTGCAAAAGATAGGATAATCCTAAATACCAATAATAACTAATTTCTAGGGGCTCTCTTTCTATCAGTTCTTCGTAAAACTGACTAACAATATCGTATTGATTGTTTTCTAAAGCGGTTTTAACTTCATTTTGCCAAGACATGATTTAATTCTCTCCTTAATTAACTTTCACAATAGATTTGCCACATTTGACGATAGGCGCTTTCCACATCTTTAGTAAACTGACGTGCATTCCAAATCTGTGCTGTTTGACGAGAAGCTTGCAATTGCATGGCTATTTTTTTTCTTAATTCCTCATCCATTCCTAATTTTATTCCCCACTGAATATACTCCTCATCACTCCAAGCAATACCCTCGCTAATTCCCGCATAAGTCATAAAAGTATAACTGTTACGACTGGCCCATTGTTGACCAACTTTTGTCACTACAGGAATACCCATCCAAAGAGTTTCTAGAGTAGTGGTTGCACCACTGTAGGGATAGGTATCGAGTACCACATCGGCAATTTGGAGATTAGCGCGATGAATTTCCTCCGTAGCAACTCCTGAGAGAAAGCGCAATCTATTTTCATCGATTCCTTCCTCTTTAGCAATGCTGATAAATAAATCTTTGATCAGCTTTTCACTTCCCGCACCTTTGATTAATAAATAACTGTTAGGTACTGCTTTAATAATCTGCATTTGTAAGCGAATTGTGGCAGGATTTCTTTTTAATCCCACTTGCAAAGTTAAATAAGTAATTGCCTCTGCTGGTATGTTTAAATCCTCTCGGGTTAGCGTTGGTGTTCCGATTTCAAATCCATCCACGGCAAGATAACAGTTAGGCAAGCACCAAAGCTTCTCTTGATAAAACTCTTGGGCATTTTTTTCTAGAACTAAATTATCTATAAGGAAGTAATCAATAGCAGGTATTCCTGTGGCATCTAATCCTAACCATGTTATTTGAATTGGTGCGGGTTTAATTGCCATAACTCCACAGGTGGTATCCTTAGTTATACTATCTAAATCTACTAAAATATCGATGTTATCTTGATTAATTTGTTCAGCAATAATTTGGGGATTTGCTGGTAAATTATTATACTTATCCACCTTATTTTTAAACCATTGTTCCGTAATATCGTCCTCGACTTGATTGACTAGGTAGAGATGAATATTAAAGTTATCTCGTTGATGATAATGAATTAACCAGCGACTTAAAAACCCGACGGAATGTCGCCGTAAAGTATGGGCAATATAGCCAATGTTTAGTTTTTTATTGACATCTTTAGGTTTCTGAGACTCGATAGTAACTTGATTAAATCTTTTTCTAACTGCCTCTTGAAATAGTTTAGCTAACTGATTAGTTAACCAGCGATTGCCTACTAAGTCATCTTTTAAATAAGCTAAGGGAGAAGTGATAGAAATAACCTCAGCTTGATTTCTCATAGGACATTGACACCGTTCTAAATTATTTTGAATTGCTTGATAATATTCCTGAGCTTTATTGCCAATATTTAACCAATTACCTGCTAAAAGTTCCGTATAGAGCAGCAGATAAATACTATCCAGTTTTGATACTTTATCATTGGATAAATTCCTGATTTTATTGGCAGTTTCCAAGGCCAACTCAAAGTTACCAGTCTCGATATAGTATTGATGAATTTTATGCAAAAGTAGTAAGCGATCGGGTATAATATCTAGGCAGCTAAGAGTCAAAATAACAGCATTAGTTTTATCGGTATAATAAATTTTTTCAATATGTTGTTCGATAATTTCCAATATTGCCGATTGTTGTGACTCTATTTTTAAAAGGGTTATGATAATATCCAGAACTTCTTGCGCTGGCCAATCTAGAAGTCTATAGATTGTGTCTAGGAGTAAATTTAT
The DNA here is from genome assembly GCF_027530405.1 of Microcystis sp. LE19-41.2A. Classification (NCBI taxonomy): domain Bacteria; kingdom Bacillati; phylum Cyanobacteriota; class Cyanophyceae; order Chroococcales; family Microcystaceae; genus Microcystis; species Microcystis sp. LE19-41.2A. The sequence goes on from NZ_JAPZQJ010000182.1 coordinate 19,609, forward strand.
ATCGAAAGTTGTTAACTTGTCCGAACTAATTAAATTAACTATTTGCCAATCTTTAAGTTTTTGGGGATAAAAATATTCTAGCTTAATTTCTAACAGCACTAGATATAATAAATTTTCTAGGTTATCTGGATTTATCTGGTAGATATGCTGACGAATTACCCAGCTTAATTGCCAATTTTTTAGCTTAACTTGTCTTCGCGCTTCCCCATCCAAAATATTGACTAAATCTGCTGTCCACAGCATCACCTCCTGTTCATCCCCTTGACTGAGGACGAATAACCATGTGGTTTGTGCTTCTTCTTCCCTAGCTTCCAAAAGATAGGCTAATCCTAAATACCAATAATGACTAATTTCTAAGGGTTCTCTTTCTATCAATTCTTCGTAAAACTGACTAACAATATCGTATTGATTGTTTTCTAAAGCGGTTTTAACTTCATTTTGCCAAGACATGATTTAATTCTCCCTGATTAACTTTCACAATAGATTTGCCACATTTGACGATAGGCATTTTCCACATTTTTAGTAAACTGACGTGCATTCCAAATCGGTGAAGTTTGTCTAGATTCATCTAATTTAGCGATAACTTTGCGTCTCAGGTTTTCATCCTTACCTAACTTAATCCCCCAGTCGATATACTCCTCATCACTCCAAGCAATACCCTCACTAATTCCCGCATTAACCATTAAAGTATAACTATTTCTCGATGACCATTGTTGACCAACTTTTGTAACTAAAGGAATCCCCATCCACAGCACATCTAAAGTCGTCATTCCTCCCGTAAAAGGATAGGTATCTAAAACCACATCAGCTATTCTTAAATTTGCTCGATAAATTCCTGTGGGATAGAGGGGTAAGATTTTTAATCTCTCATAATTAATTCCTTCTTCCTCGGCAACTTTGAAAAATAATTTTTCCACTGATTTAGCATCACTTAACCCTTGAATACTCAAATAACTATTAGGAACTGCCTTTAAAATTTGTAGCTGAAATCGAATAGTTTCAGGGTTACGTTTAACTCCCGTTTGTACGGTTAAGTAATTAATTGCATCCTCTGGAATCCCTAAATCATCTCTTCGGAGAGAGGGGTAAGCAACCTCGACACCATCCACACAAATATAGGAATTAGGTAAGCGCCAAATTTTTTCTCGGTAATATTCCTGTGCATCTGCTGGTAAAACGTAATTATCAGCAAGATAGTAATCAATTGCGGGAATTCCTGACGCATCAAAACCTAACCAAGTCACTTGTACTGGTGCGGGTTTTAGTGCCATGACTTGGCAAGTTGTGTTATTAGTGATACTGTCTAAATCTACCAAAATATCAATATTATCTTCACTAATTTTTTCAGCAATCATTTGAGGATCAATCGGTAAGTTATAGCAAGCATTTACCTGATTTTTAAAAAAATTTTCAGTGATATAATCTTCTTGTTGAGATACTAAGTATAAAGAGACATGAAACTCATTATAGTCATGATACTTGATTAACCATCTAGAGATTAATCCGATAGAATGATTATATAAAGTATGGGCAATATAGCCAATTTTAAGAACTTTATTGGCATCTTTAATAGTCGATTTTTGCAGAGAATGACAGTTAGAATTATTGCGAACATATTCCTGAAAAAGTTGACCAACACAATTACTAATATAACGGTTTTTTCTTGGGTTATCTTCTAGGTAAGTTAGAGGGGATAAAACTGTTAGGTATGGTTTATCCAATAATCTTGGACATTCTCGATTAGCGATACTTTTTTGCAAGGATTCTGTATATTCTTCAATATCTGCCTTAATATCGACCCAATTACCACTAAATAATTTGACATAAAGAGCAACATAATCAGCTACAACTTGAGAAGGCAAACCTCGACAAATTGTTTTTAATTGACTAGCTACTTGCATAGCATCGGCAAAATCTCGAGTATCAAAATGACATTGATAAAGTTCAGCTAACAGATAAATTTGCCCTGGTTCCACTGCCAAACAAGTATTAATAATATCAATAGCCAATGGTATGCCTAGAGAAGGTAATTTAGCTTCTACTACTTTGATAAAAGTTTGTCGCTCACGGTGAGATTGAAATATTGCCTCTAAGTAGGGGACGGTTTCTGGTATCTGAGAATCGAGAAATTTTTCTAAAACTTCTGCTAATAAACTTAACTCTAGACTCTGGAAATCATTGATTTTTAACACATCAACAAATAACCAGGTTTTTAACTGCTCTTTTTCAAAATAATTCAAATTAATTGCTAATAAAATAAACCGCAGTAAATTATCAATATTATCGGGACTAATCTCGCGAATATGTCCTCGAATTAACCAACTGGTTTCTAAATTGCCTAACTCTAATTGTCTTCGCGCTTCCCCATCCAAAATATTGACTAAATCTGCTGTCCACGCAGTCATTTCCCCTTCATCCCCTTGACTGAGGACGAATAACCATGTGGTTTGTGCTTCTTCTTCCCTAGCTTCCAAAAGATAGGCTAATCCTAAATACCAATAATGACTAATTTCTAAGGGTTCCTTTTCTATCAATTCTTGATAAAACTGGCTAACTTGCCAGAAATCCCCTTGGATAATTGCCGGTTCAACTTGGGAATGCCAAGACATAAGTATTTATCGTTAAGTGTCTCTACTAGCGTACCCAAATATAAGCAAAATTTTTCTATATAAGTAAAATTTATCAGTCGGTCAGGGGTTGGGTTTTGGGGTGGTCACTGCGTGCGCTTTGCGGGGGGTGTTAGGGTTTTAGTTGAAATTCCCCCACTTCCCACGTCCCCACGTCCCCACTTCCCCCGCTTCCCACTCTGCACCCAGTTTCAACGCGTCCTAGCTTACCATCAATGTCAGCCAAGAGTCAGTCCCGATGAAAAAGTTTTCACCACCAGAGACGAAAGAGGTTTCCTTCCCTATACCCCACACCCTACACCCTACACCCTACACCCTACACCCTCTTTCAAGTCAGTTTTTTGAAAGATTTTCTAAATAAACCAATAAATCGGCCATAGCTTGAGTATCGGGCTGAAATTTGGGCATTGGCGGGGTTTTACCGCTAATTACCTGTTCAATCAGACTAATTCTCGATTTGCGACGGGAAACGTCCTCTAAACTCGGTCCGACGATGCCATCAGCAAACTGACCGTGACAAGCAGCACAGTTAATCTGAAAGATTTCGTAACCGCGACTGACATTACCTTGTCGGGATAACACCTCTTTAATGTAGGGATCCGACATCTTAGCCAGATGAAAGGTGATTAAATAGGTGCTAATCAGGAACAAAACCACGATTATAACCATTAAGAATCGATAAAGCCCGAATTTTGGTTTAACTAACTGACTATTCACGAAGGCCGCCGAAGGAAAGGTGAGTTTCTCTTTACATTTTGCAACTTTTTGCCCCAAAATTCCACCGCTCCTGCTAGAGATAGGCAAATGGAGAATAATATAAGACAAAACTGCATCTTTTTCTAACCCTCTAGCAATGAACCTATTAACCAGACTGGAAGATTGGCCCTATATTATCTTACCTATCACCATCATCCTCAGTTTCCTGCTGTTGGGATGGCTCGTAGAACAGCGCGTTGTCAGTCAACTTTTATCGATTGCCAGAGAAAAAAACCTGCGTTTCTCGGAAGGGGTTTTACGTTCCCTTCGTGGATTAAGCATACTTTGGTTCGGACTTTTGGGTTTAAATATTGCCCTCTCCCTTCCCAATCTTCCCCTCTTTCCCTCCCTGATTCTCCTGAGCCAAAAATTGCTGCTAGTGGCTTTTTTAGCTTCGGCTACTTGGGTTGTTGCTCAATTATCCGTGGAAATATTACGAGTTTATACCACGGGAGATGATGGCATTTCTTCCCTAACTTCCCTATTTGAATTTCTCGCCAAAGTTCTGATTTTTAGCTGCGGTTTTTTGCTTATTTTAAGCTCGATTGGTATTTCGATCACTCCCATGCTTACTGCCTTTGGTATTGGGGGTGTTTCCCTCGGTTTAGCTCTCCAAAATACCCTAGCTAATTTAATGTCAGGGATTAATATTATCACTTCTAAAAAAGTTAGACCGGGAGATTATATTGAACTGAGAACGGGAGAAGCTGGTTATGTGCGAGATGTGGATTTAAGATGCACAGTAATCGAAGAAATTACCAATAATCTTTTGGTTATTCCCAATGCTCAGATCATTTCTTCTAGTTTCCGTAACTATAGTTTACCAGATCACTCCCTACTGATTCCCGTGGAAGTGGGCATTAGTTACGATAGTGACTTAGAAAAAGTCGAAAAAGTTACCCTAGAAGTTATGCAAGAAATCGCTCAGTTATTGCAACCTCACCTCGGTAACTATAAACCCTTGATTCTTTATGGTAAACTCGATTACTATAGCATTGTGCTAACAGTTTATCTCAAGGTGGTAGAAGAAGAATTTTTTCAACATCTCACCATTAAACACGAATTTATTAAACTCCTACACCGACGCTATCAGCAAGAAGGAATTAAACTTCCCTATCCAATTCTTTTTCCCTATCCCCCCAGTAATCCCCCTAGTTAACCTCAATTTGCTATCGCAACAAACAATTGAAATGCGCGGAAAACTTACAATTGATAATTCTCCTCAAAAAACTTACGAGTCATCGGTTGGGCAACTTCAATACCGTGGCCTTCTCCTAATAATTCTAGGGGTTTTCCTTCCACTTGAATCCAGACTTTGGCATTGGGATCCTCGGTAGTAGTAGTATAGATGATTTGTGCCAAACGACCGATCAACATATCAGGTCCATCATCATTGCCAAACTCCCGCGAGAGATTAATCTTAATTCCCGTTTTATCTACTTTTAAATCAAGTAATTTAGTCCCGGCGGGAATAGTAGTCATGTCCTGAGGATTACTTGGACCAGCTAATAGAATCTTCAATACTGCTGTTAACTCTCGGTCGTCGCTATCCGCTTTTTGAACGGTAATTTCTTGGGTGACTAATTGATTACCCGTATCGGTCACTTTTAACCAATAAACCTGTCGAGTTTCCCTAACAGGAATAGCTGCAGGAGTTGCTGTTGGACTTGTCTCCACTGGACCGGGAGAAACCGGTTCAACAATTGGTGATTGACTTATCGGCGCTGGAGTGGGAGATTCAATCGGGTTTTCGCTGGTTTTCTGGGAGGAAGATAGGTGATGGACGGCAAACCAAGCAGTGGCCCCACCAGCAGTAAATAAAGCGAGGCCGATACCAATTATCCAAGGCAAAGAGATTTTATCACTAGAGCGAGAACTAGGCATAATTCAGTTATTAGTTATCAGTTATCAGTTATCAGTTTTAAGTTATCAGTTATCAGTTTTAAGTTTTAAGTTTTAAGTGAGCAGTTATCAGTTTTAAGTGAGCAGTCGAACGCTTTTATTCTCCCCCCGCAACGCGCACGAAGTGGTCTCCCCACGTCCCCACATCCCCACCACCCCACGTCATAATTGATAATTCATAATTCCCACTTCCGATCTCCTGTTTTCCGACCGTTAAATTTAATTGGGGTTCCCCGATCGAGGCTTGATGCTGCCAAAGGCGGCTATACTCAGCTTATCATCGTCGATCTGCAATTGGAGAAGGCGGGCGATAATTCCTTGTTTCTCGAAGTTTTTTAAATCTAACTGGGTGGATATACCCTCGGCAAACCCCTTGAGAAGGCGCGAGGAGATGCGACGACCATTAAGAGTGGCTGTGGGGTCAATAAGCTCGATTTTTCGCCCCTGCACTAGCTTAAATCCCACTTCTAAGCTCAGATTGAGGGTGGCTGCTGGTTCGTCTGGCCGTTGTGTCTCTAGCTGCAGGCTGAGGGTGACTCGATTATTATTAAGAAAATTAAAATTTGCTTGACTAAGTTTATATTTTGTACTGCTCGATTCTTCCCTAGAGGGAATCAGATTATTAATCAGGGTCTGAATTTGTTCTTTGACCGCTGCCGATTGTAAAGCTTGATTAACATTAGTTTCCGTGAGGACAAGATGCAATGCTCCCGCAGCCGGTCGGCGCAGTGCGGCGGCTAAACTGCTGTTTTTTTGCTGTAATTGCCGCAAATCGAGGCTAATTGGCTCAGTTTCTAGCTCGATCTTCTCAATGCGAACATCAGCAAGGGGATAAATTCCCCGTGCAGAAATGCGAACTCGATCGATTTTGCCTTGCAGAGCCTGATAATTGGGAGTATTATCGACCCTGACGGCTAATTGTTCCACTTTTTGGACTTGGGAGCGAAGGGTATGGGCTAAAACCGTATCAATAATTGCCCCTGCGGGAGTTAACAGGGTCAAAACACTAGCGAGAGTGATTGTTAGCCATTCCATCGCTCAATTACACCCATCCAGCTAAATTTTGCCAAGCATTAGTCAAAAGCTGACTTAACCAACGTCGTTGCACTTGATCTAAAATCGGGTCTTCTGCGAGAATTTCTTCAGTCAGATCATCGAGAGATTGACCCTGAGCGCGGGCCATTCTGATAATTCCCGCAATCACGGCAGCGATCATCTCCTCGTCCACGGGGCGCTGTCGGAGGGCGGCAATTTCTTCGGGGGTAGTCGGGATGGGATAATTCATAATCAGATGGTCCTGGCTGTGTATTAATCTAGGTATGTAAAGTTTTTTAAACTTTTTTCAGAAAACTTTTTGTGTAGTCTAGCGTAATCAGACGATTTTTAGGTGTAATAGCTAAATCAAGATGAGAGAGATACTTTACAGAGAAATTCCGACTCCCGACTCGATCGCCGTTTGTCAGTGGTTACAATCCGATTGGCAACCTGCAAGCGGTGTCAAGACAAATACACCTAACGGGGTGAGATTGCGCTTATCGGAGGCGATCGAATTATCGATTTTTGTCTGGACGCTGCAACGGACTACTTATTTAAAAGTTTTCCGCTGGGGTGAGCGATCGCATGATCAAGAAACATCCCTGACTCGGCAGCTCGATCGAGCTTTACAAAAGCGTTTTCCGCCGCAGTTTAGCACGATACCAAACATCGATCAAAAAAATCACTCAATTTTTACAGATTTAGAAGCGGACTATCCCCTAACGGTTCACTACTTCCGCAAAATGCCCCAAGGAGAGGCAGACTTAGAACGTTTGTATTGGTGGGAAAAACGTTGGCGCGACAGTGCCAAAAATCCCCAACAACCGCAGCCAGTAATTTTCTCTAGTAGTGAGGAAAATGATCATCCCATCACCTACGACTTAATTTATATTGGTGGTGCCTTGGGGGCAATTCATGCGGCACAGATGGCCAAATTAGGTTATCGAGTCCTCTTAGTAGAAAGACTACCTTTCGGACGAATGAATCGGGAATGGAATATCTCTCGATCGGAGTTTCAAAGTTTAATTAATTTAGGCTTATTTACTGCCGAAGAATTCGAGGAATTAATCTTCCAAGAATACATCGATGGCTTTAATAAGTTTTTTGATGGCAATAATCCACCCCATCTGAAGGCGGAGATTCTCCATACTCCCACGGTTTTAAATATCGCCATTAATTCCGATAAATTGCTGCAATCCTGCGGTAAAAAAATACAGGATTATGGCGGTAAAATTCTCGATCAAACCGAATTTATTAAGGCTGATATTACTGCTAATAGTGTTACTGTCACCCTTAATCATGGTGGAGAAATTCAACAGATAAAAGGTCGTTTATTGATTGATGCTATGGGTTCCGCTTCTGCCATTGCCTGGCAATTAAACGGAGTGCGTGCCTTTGATAGTGTCTGTCCGACGGTGGGGGCAGTAGTAGAAGGATTCGATCCGGTGGTGTGGGATTCTCACTATGGCGATGTCTTAAATTCCCATGGCGATATTTCTAAAGGTAGGCAATTAATTTGGGAATTATTTCCGGGGGAAGGAAGAGAATTAACTTTCTATCTATTTCACTATCATCAAGTCCATCCCGATAACCCCGGTTCTCTGTTGGAAATGTACGAAGATTTCTTTACTATTTTACCCGAATATCGACAGTGTGACCCAGAAAAATTAACTTGGAAAAAACCAACCTTTGGTTATATACCGGGGCATTTTAGCACAGGAAAAAAAGATCGAATTGTCTCCTTTGATCGCATTTTAGCCATCGGTGATGCCGCCTCCCTGCAATCACCCTTAATTTTTACTGGGTTCGGTTCTTTGGTGCGTAATTTAGAGCGCTTAACCCATCTTTTGGCTCTGGCCTTGAAACACGATTTACTAACAGCTAAAGACCTAGAAAACGTGCGGGCCTATCAAAGTAATGTGGCGGTAACTTGGTTATTTTCTAAAGGAATGATGGTTCCCACGGGAAAAACCTTACCACCCCAAAGAATTAACGCCATGTTAAACACATTTTTCGGTTTATTGGCCGACGAACCGCCGGAGATTTCCGAAACTTTTATTAAGGATAAAACCGATTGGTTGACCTTTAGCCGTTTAGCAATTAAAGCGGCCAGAAAAAACCCCGCTTTACTGTTATGGATAGCAGAAATGGCTGGCAGTCAGGATTTAATTCGTTGGTTGGGTTCCTATCTCGATTTTAGCCTTGATGGAGTCAAAAATCTGCTTTTGGGTCCCTGGTTTTCCCAATGGTTAAAAAACTCCCAAAGCTGGCTAGAAAAAGACAATCCTCGCCTCTGGTTAAAGTTATTGAGTTTTAATTATGGCCTAAGAAATTAATTAGAGTTTGCTGAAAAAGTAGGGGCGAAGCATTCGGGCATAACCTATCGCTGAAACCGTAGATTTCCTATCCGAAATGCTTCGCCCCGAAGATGCAAGGTTTTGAACCACGATTCTCTCAAAATCTTGCACCTGTGGGAGCGAAACAGGCATCTAAAACCCTTACCTCGTCTATATTTCACATTTATTCAGCCAACCCTAAGTAGGAGACTCCCAGACAGCTATCGGGGATCAGATTTGAGTTTTTACACTAAATCCAGTTATTAAAGACTGATTATTTATTTCCACTTTTGCCTTTTGCATGAGTGCATGAGTGCCTGTCTTCATAAGTAGCCTATACTCAACGGATTTAGAACGTAGGTTGGGTTGAAGCATGAAACCCAACGCCCGCATGGGTTACGCTACCGCTAACCCATCCTACAAATAATTGTGCCTACCTACTTAAGTAGCCTATACTCAACGGATTTAGTATTAGTTCACTGTTTGTGGAGTTAAGAAACTGTTGGAAAAGTTCAAGAATGCGCTTACCTAAAGGTTCTAACTGCGATGCTGATGTAAAATAGCCATCATCTTTTGGGCCACCGCTGCTGTTTGTTCCAGCATAGCAAAATGACCACAATCGGATAACTCAATGACGTTGCTGCCAGTTTCAAACAAAGGATGAAAACTGGCCAGATGGTTAACGTACTTAACTTCCATAATCGTATCCTCTTTCCCCGCCAGAAAATAGACCGGTTGCGGGAGACGGGAGACAATCTGGGGTAAAAGATGAACTTCGCTGATAGTGGTGGTTTGCAAAAGTGACCCTAGGGCCGCTTGGTAATCGGCCCGGACAAAATCAATCACGCGCTGTTTGCCCCATTTTTTACCTAGGGTTTGCTTGACCATCATCCGCGAGAATAAAACATCAATAAAGGGAACACGGGGCAACCAAGGCGGTCTTCTCTGTAAAATCTGTCTTCCGGCTTCCCGAAATCGCTCAAATTCCTCCTTTAGATAGATGCCACCGCCGGCATTCATACAGATTACCCCTTTAATCCGTTCAGGACAGCTATCCGCGGCCCACAAAGCAACACTACCACCGAGGGAATGACCAACTAACCAAGCAGCATCGAGGTTTAAGCGGTTAAGAAGGGTAATAACGTCTTGGGAGTAGGATTCAAGGTTATAACTGCTAGGAGGACTGTTAGAGGTGATTTTTTGGGAGTCGCCAAAGCCCCGGAGATCATAGACTAGACAGGGATAATCCGGGGAGAGAATATCTACCAAAGGCTGCCAGTAGTGACGACTCAGCAGCCAACCGTGTATAAAGACTAAAACCGGTTTATCCGCTCGGGGCGAAAATAACTCGTAACTGTGGGATACTCCCGATATGTCGATGGTAGGCATATAATCAATCTCAACCTAAATTAAACCGTTGATAGGGGTTACTAGGGAAACTTCTAGAGAAAAAAAGGTGTATTTAGCCTTGTTTATAGAGCAAAATCGGGGAAGCTTAGGATCTTCCCCCGATAGCTGATCACTCACTGCTATAGACAATTTCAAAAGCTTCTACTCAAGTATAAAACACTGGAGATACTTCCCTAAAATAGGATGAAAACCTTAGACTAGGATTCATCTATGAAATGCGATCGCTTTTTAACTCTTTCCCTCGTCTTCAGTCTGGGATTAGCTTTTCCCCCCTCTCTACCCGCTCAAAATCCCCCCGCTACCACCTTTCAACCCGGTCCTTGGCAGCCTGTTGCTAGGGTGAATACGAGTCGTCCCGTGGAGATTAAAATCATCAATCAAACCGATATTGACCTCAATTATGACCTATCGGCCAATATTAATTCCTCTCCCCAATTATTATCTCCAGGTACGGAGACAAACCTAAGAGGTTTGGTAATTCCAGCATATATTCTGATTAATCGGGCTAATGCCGCCGCAGATCCCTATTCTTCTAGTTTAATCTATGCCGTAGAGGTCAATGATGATAATTTAGTCACGATTACTGTCACCAAAGTTCCGGGGAGTACCCCCGGTTATACCACCTTTAACATCAATCAACAGGGTGCTATTTATATTTACTAGCTCTAGCTTAAGCTGTTATGGAGCCACCTCGATTGTTAATTAAGTTTAGGGTTCTTTCTACCTCCTTTGGCTTCAGGATTTTAAAATTCGTCTTCTTGGGCAAGAATTGTCTTAAGAGTCCCTTATTATGCTCGTTTAATCCCCCTCTCCCAAGAATGATAAGGAGTAGCAAAATAAAAATCTGCCCCGATTTTCTGAGGGGGCATCTCAGTTTTGCAGAAATACTGAAAACAGGATATAAAGGAAGAAGAAATTGATCAACAGAGGCAAGGACAATGACCAGATTAAATGATGCTGACCGAGAAAAAATCGAAATCGAAGGTTAAAATTAGTTTGATTTTTAAATTCTCAGCCGTTACGACTAAAGTCGCATCAGCTAAATCCATTGGGCGATCTTTATATTTTTCCATCAGTGACAGTAATCGAGGATAATCTTTTTCTTCGATCGAGGCTAACCGTACCATTTTCTTCAATAGCAATTTACCGAGTTGAGCTTGCATCGACCATCCCCCACGTTGCAAGCAGAGATACATGGATTCGGTAAAACAAGCCCAAGTTGTTATTAGATAAGAGGACTCATTCTCGATCAAAATTTTAACTGCTTGATGTCGTGGCTGAGATTTATCTACCGAACAGAATAAAGGGGCAGTATCGCACAGGATCATAGGATCAATCCCTGTTGTTTATATTTATCCATCAAAAGATTTTCCTAGTCCTTTTCACTAATTTCAGAGGCGGTCAATTCCATTTCTTCAACTTCTTGAAACCATTTAGCCCATTTTTCTTTTAAGTCCTCTCTTCGGTACGCTTCAATTTCTTCGGCGATCTCTTCTTCGGTAATATCCTGAACGCCGGGTAAGGATTGAGTTTTATCGAAGAGTTCTTTAACTTTTTTGCTTAAAGCCTGACGGTTTTGTTTGTCCGCCAAATTTAACAAAGCGTCTTTCAATAAATCTTCAACGCTATTATATTTCCCTGTCGCTAATTGAGAGTTAATTAATTGTTCTAATTCGGGAGATAAGGTAATATTTATGGTAAAATATGCTCCTTTGTAATTCGGTCGATATTATGATGGTTCGTGAACGATTTCATCGATAAACTCTTCTTTTTCTTCTTCCGTCATGGTATTCCAATCATAGCCGCGTTCTTTGGCTACGATTCGAGCTTTGTCAATGGCGTAATTAGACAAGGATTCCCATCGATCCGACTGACTGAGGATGAGAATTTTATAAACTTCCCGTTGCTGTGCTTCGGGGAGTTGTTTGAATAAGTCGATAACTTGTTCGTTGCTTAAGGTTAAGTTCGGCATAGGTCAATTCTAGACACCAGCATGATTAATCAGTTTAACACCGGTCCTTAATGGAGAAGGTTTTCGGTTCGCCTACACCTTCCGGGCTTCGATCGGTTAGAATCGAGAAATTATCGGCCTAGAAAGTCCTTTCATCTTCGCGCTTGCCGTAAAATTATGATTGTCTCTCTCCAAGAAGCTCAAGCCAAACTGCCCGAACTGATATACAATCTCAAACCCGGGGAAGAATTGTTGATTACCGATAATAATCTCCCACTAGCCAAATTAATCGGGCAAACCCCCACATCTCCCCAACGTCCGGGGCCTGGCCTATGTAAAGGAATGATTACCATCGTGGCCGATGATGAAGAACACTTACAAGACTTTGCGGAGTATCTGCATTGAAATGTCTAATCGATACCCATACTCTGCTTTGGTACACACTCAACGAATCCCCACTAAGTAGCGCCGCCCATCAACTAATTAGGGTTTGCTGAAAAAGTTTGTTGGTGGGGTTAGGAGTCAGGAGTCAGGAGTCAGGAGTCAGTAGCTGGTCGTTTCAGGCTTTGTTGCCCTCTTTTTTTTGTACCAATTTATGTACTACGAGAGGGATAATGCAAGGTTTTTGAGAGTCCCAATCGGATTTTCGCAGCATGAACATCGGATTTTAACAGGTCAAAAGCCTTATTTTAAAAGGGTTTTACCATTATTCAGCAGACCCTAAATATTTTACACAATTCATACCAGGTAAGCAAGAGGGCTACGGCACTACTACCGAATCATTAGCCAATTTCACTGCATCAGCTTCATCCCTTGCCACTGAACCAAATAAAGACAAAGACTTTACCCCCAGTTTTGGCAACTCTTCTCGGTGTGAGAGGAGGAGGCAGATTTTGCTGCCGTTTCCTCCTGATAGCTAAGATAGGATCAGTTTTTGCGGTAAAAAATCTTACTGCCTTGGTCACTGACAAAATGACAATTGCGGTAGGACCGCCAGAGAGATTTGAAAATCGGTTCTTTCGAGACGCGATAATAGTCTCCTAAGACGGGACGGATGGCCTCGGTTGCTTCTTGGAGATGATAGTGGGGAATAGTGATAAAAATATGATGGGCGACGTGAGTACCAATTTGGTGATGGATGGGATTAAAGATGCCATAATCGCGATCGATGGTAGAAAGCGCCCCTTTAAGAAAGTACCAATCTTGACCGCGATACCAGGGAATATCATCTTCGGTGTGGTGTAGGAATGTCACCAAGTCTAACCAAACCACAAAGACGATATAGGGCATGATGTAGTAGTTAAACAGAAACCAAAAGCCTTGGCTAATACCCACCCCGATTAATAGACCTAACATAAAGGTACAGCAAACGGTGCTAGTCAGTACCTGCCACCGTTCCGAGGGGCGAAAGAGGGGGCTTTCGGGCATAAAATGGGACCCCTGTTTATTAGGGGAACGACGGAAAAGATAAAGGGGATAAACAAATAAAATTAGCTGAAAACGAGCTAATTTTTCGTACCAAGCCATATTGTTATACTGGGTTTCCGTGACGGGATACCAACTTTCATCGGTGTCGATATTGCCAGTATTAGCGTGATGGGTGCGATGACTGATGCGCCAACCGTGGAAAGGTACGAGAATGGGAGTATGACTGAGATGACCGATTAAGTTATTTAACCAACGATAACGGGAAAAGGAACCGTGACCGCAATCGTGACCGACGACAAATAAGGACCAAAACATGGTTCCCTGCATAAACCAAAAAAGGGGGAAGAACCATGCTTGATTAATCTGGTAAGTTATCCAGTAAAGTAGGGTAATAATGCCAATATCAAAAAAAAAGTAAGCTAAAGAGCGAAAAACGCTTGATTGGAAGCAACGGGCCGGGATAGCTAGACGGACATCCTGTAGGGTAAATGGCAAAAATTCTCTTTTTAGGGAGGGTTTAGGTAGGGTTTGGGACACTAGGTTATAACTCAAGGTAGATGACAAGGGCAGTATTGACGAAAGCTTGAGAACTAAACTTTTCTGTTTCTCGATGCGCTATCTTTTCTCTATCTCAGCTAGGAGCAGATAAGACCGAGCGATCGAGCGAATTTCGTCTAACTCACCAGAATTATATTGTAGGGCTTAATGTAACTTAACAAAAGCCCCTAGGGAAAGTCAATCACATTCTCCCCCTGTCTGTCCATCTGTCCCCTTGGACATCTAGTACAATAATATCTGAGAAAATAGATAAGACTCTCGGTTATTCAATCAACATTATGAACGAGTTACCTATTCGTCCAGCTAACAAAAATTTTACCCATAGTTGCTTGACTTTTGCCGATTTTTATGCGGGAATTGGTGGCTTTCGTCTCGGTCTTGAACAAATCGGTTGGCAATGTGTTTTTAGCAACGAAAATAACCCAGATTGTGTGAAAACCTACAATCACAATTTTCATGAATCCATAAAACCGCAAGATGTTGAAGCTTTAATTCCTAGCTTACTTCCCGATTTTGAGGTTTTTTGTGGAGGATTTCCCTGTCAGCCATTTTCCAGAGCAGGACAACAAAAAGGTTGGCAAGACAGTCGCGGACTAGCCATTCAGGAAATTCTCAGAATTTGCCATGAAAAAAAGCCTAAAGTTATCTTTCTTGAAAATGTTAGTAATATCGTGCGCTTAAATCAAGGGCAGATATTAAAAGATATATTAATCCAGTTAAAAGAAATAAATTATCTGGCTTTTTATGCAGTTATCGATAGTAAATATTTCCAAATTCCTCAATCAAGACCTCGCTTTTTTTTATTGGCTTTCCGCAAGGATTTAGGAATTAAAAACTTTCAATTTCCCCAACCTTGCCATGCAGAAGTGGGTATTGAAAAAATTATTGTTCCGGGGGATTATTCAATTCCCATATCGGAAAAATGGCAGCAGTATATTGATTATTATGCTGGCAGAATTACTGCCGAACAATTATCTTTTCAACTGCCAAAAACAAGAATAAGTATTGAAAGGGCAAGTGTTAATGTAGATTATGATAATTGTATTTATCAAATGAGATCTAGTGGCATCCGAGCAATTTCTATCCAAAAACCCTTTCCTACTTTTGCGGTTAGTGTTAGCGGTGGTGGTGCCATGATTCCAGTGTATAGCAAGGAAAGAAGACATTTAAGTCTCTTAGAAATAAAAAGATTAATGGGATTTGCCGATGATTATTATTTTCCTGTTTCTCGCACCGCTGCTATTAAACAACTTTCTAACGCTGTCTGTCCCCCAGTCATTAAACATATTGGTAGAAATATTACTAAATCACTTAATTAGCTCGATTTAGCCGGTCTTCAATATTTTCTTGACTGGGGAAAATCATCTTAGTTACTTCAGGAAAAGCTAAGACGCATTCTGAACATTTATCAGGAGCATAGTTACAAAGATTACAGATTTGCCATTTGCATTTATTACAATAGAAGCAGAGAGCTTGAAAATTGTCATCGGCACTATTTCCACCTTTTTCTACGGGAATCCGATGATCCCAAACTAAACGCACTCGATCCCTAGCATAGGTATTTTGATTGATATTTTCTTTCTTTTTAAGAATTGAGCCAGAAAAATTACATTTATTTTTTTGTTGTTCTAAGATATTTCTCTGAATTAGGGATGAGGGAGGTGTTCTAATCGGTGGTTTAGTAGTGGTAAAAAGTTGTTGATGATCGGAACTATCTAAAATATATTTTTGACTGCCTAATCTTTTTTGTCCTGGGGGAGCATAAATAAAATTAAATCCCTCTTCATTCCAAAGTTCGCTAAAAGGTTTATTAGCATCAGCATAGGAGTCTTGAATTAAATTTTCAGGAATTTTACCCTTGAGTATAGTTTTTATCTCTTGTAAATTATTGGTCGCATTAGTTAGATCGCTCTCACAACCTTCTCCATACCTAATCAGAGTTAGCAAAGCAGCAATAGTTCTTTTTTTATATAAAATAATTACTCTGTTATCATTAAAGATAATTAAATATCCTTTTCCTTGAGGATTCTTGGTAATTTCCCTAATATCTTCTAACTTGATCCCACTCATCTTAATACCTCTAGAGACTACAGATAACTGGCTGTTAAAAATTGTCAGATGCCCCCCTTATTAAGGGGGGATTAAAGGGGGGACTAAGGGGGGATCGGCACCCCCCTTATCAAGGTGAGCAGGAGGGATCAAAGACAAAATCTATCTTCAATTTAATTGAAACCACCTACTTATATTTATCAAATGAGGTCTAGTGGCATCCGAGCAATTTTTATCCAAAAACCCTTTCCTACTTTTGCGGTTATCGTTAGCGGTGGTGGTGCCATGATTCCATTGTATAGCAAGGAAAGAAGACATTTAAGTCTCTTAGAAATAAAAAGATTAATTTTCCTGTTTCTCGCACCGCTTATTAAACAACTTTCTCACGCTGTCTATCTCCCAGTAATCGGTACCCTGCCGATGGTTGTGAGTGTGATTATGAGGAATCCTCCTAAGTGTGTATTTAAAAGTTTTACATGGCATCAATAGTTCCATCTGACACCTTTTTCGCCTCCCGTTTTCCATCCCTTTCCATTGCGACAATCAATATGAACGAAGCCCTTTTTCGCCCCCCAACCCAAGGCACCATACCAGTGTTGATCTACCCACTTTTGAAATTCAAACACATCTCCATGAGCAGGGCAAATATCGACCGCAGTTCCTCGGATATGCTGCGAGTTACTTAACCCTCCCACAGCACGATTGATTTGCTCAGGGCGATACCCAGAAGTGATGATAATGGGCTTACCGTAGTCAGTGCGAATCTTCTCCAACTCTCGCATAATCGTGAGTATGTTATTTTGCAAAGTGGTGTCGTGCGGAATGCGTCGGGGGTCGTTTCGTAAGTTTTCTCCTAGAGTGAAATGGGGGGTTAAATGGGTGGACATATCACTCCAATCTACATCTTTCGGAGTCAAAATTTTGGGCATTTCCCTAACCACTTCGACTTTGCTAACCTGATCGCTAGATTCTGTCGCTGCCTTGCCTGTTTCAGGCTTTGCGGCTAACTCTTCCGTATGTAAAGGTGTAGAAGGTAATTGTTTGATAACTTGACAAGCCTTGTCGTAATAACGTTGACGCTCCTGTAAGTGATTTGCTGGATCGCGTCCATTGACTCTGGCTGAAATCTGACGACAGGTTGCTCCCCGATCGCAAAGAGCATTCATGTTATTATTCTTCCACCAAAATCCAGCACTGGTAAAAGGATAATTGGCACCAACGTAATCTGCGCCATCCATCACCTTGGGATCATTAATAAAACGAGAAAAAGCTTGATAATTATACTTACCAGTCAATTGAATTGCACCTGCTCCGCGATACTTTTTCCCTTCACCAATTTTCGTATTACCTAGCTCTTTTGCTTTAGGATAGGGGGGATCATATGTTCGTTGAGCAGCTACTTGGCTCGGCCTCCAAATTTCCGTCATGTATTGCAAACCTCCACTTTCATGGGCTGTTTGGCTGAGAAAATGTCTAATTCGTGGCACTGTATTAATTTCAAATCGCTGTAAACAAGAGTTTAAGTCATTGAATTGTTTATCACTCATTTTACGTCCATAGACAGACTCAGCTTGCTGACGAGTTACAAGATTAACGCCTTGATGCTGACTTGATTCTGGCGCGGATACAGATGATAGGCTATTGTTTCTGCTAGATTGTTGCCAAGGTAAATGCCAATGATCCGACCAAAGATACCAAGTGCCAGCACCGTAGTCTAACTCCACTAGGCAATGTCCGTCAATTTCTTCTGAATACTTGAGGACTTTGTACTCTCTGCCCACAGGAACTTCTTTTTTCTCGTTTTCACCGAGGTCTGATGAATCAATAGGCTGCTTTTTCAGATAGGTTTTAGTAGTTGCCTTGATGATGGTATTGGGGGGCGCAATGACCCAATTTTCGGGTTCTACCTTTGTGGTTGTAGCTGATCTTTGAATTGAGCGGGTGGCTGCGGCTTTGAGGGTTCCTCTATTTGTTAGGGAGATGGCAGAAATTCTTGATAATTGGTCAATGGCTTCCCGCGCTGAACCATTTTTACTGGACTGGGGAACAGATGATAGTATCTTGTGTTCCCAAGGTAAGTACCAGTGATCTGACCAAATATACCAAATTCCCTGGCCGTAGTCTAATTCAACGAGGCAATGTCCATCAGATTCTTGTGAATGCTTGAGGATTTTATACTCTGTACCCACAGGAACTTCTTTTTTCTCGTTTTCACCGAGTTGTGATGAATCAATGGGCTGCTTTTTCAGATAGGTTTTAATGGTTGCTTTAATCTTTGTATTGGGGGGAGCAGCGACCAAATCTGCCCGATTCTGGGTTACTGATAAGGTTGAGGTGACAGGTTTCGCCACCGCAGAAAGTTGAATTTTATCAAGTAAGGCTTTCCCGTTAGTCTGTTGACTCACCCAATCTTGATTTTGGATCAGCCAGTTTTTTATGGAATTATTTCCCCCATCTACTCCATCCCTTTCATACTCGTCAATAGCTTGCGCTAGTCCTTTCCTCTGCTCAACAGCAAACAAATCCTTTAGGATATCATCCCTTGATTGAGAATTGCCAAGGCCAATTCGGGCGATCGCCCGATTCATTTCGTACTTCCAGCTATCTCCCTCCGTTGATGCCCCCGGTATTCGTAGTTCGATGGCGCGATCGAGATAGGAGATGGCTTTGTCTAAATCAGGAGGCTGTGAACTGATATAAGCATAACCTAACTCTGCATTATACGAGGCATTATTGTTATCACTGGCTACCAGAGCCTCAAAAATCGGAATTGTTCTATTGACCCGATCTTTAAATGTTAGAGTTCTCCTTCCCAAGCTACGGGCATCATGGGCAAGATTAAAAGCACGTTCTTTAACATCATCAGTAGCAGATTCAAGTTTCTCTTGCATTTCTGATAATTCGGACTGATTTAGCCCTTCTTGAATCTGCTGGTTGACTAGATTGCGGATGTATGTTTTTTCTTCGAGTTCTTTTGCCTGAGATTCTGCTTTCTCTTTGGCTAGGTCAGCCGTGTCTATACGGTTAATTACCTTCTTTAATGCCGCATCTAGGATGGCTTTACCACCGTAGCCGCCCACCAATCCAGTGACAAAAATCGTGATTTCCACGCCTGTATCATAAGTTTGTCTAAGTTCCTGGGGTAAGAACTGATAGGCAATAAGTGACCCACCTATGCCAACAAAAATTTCTCCCAAAAAGCCGGGGTTGAGATTATTGGGATTTTTCTTACTCCAAGACGGCAATTCTAACTCGCCGTCAAGCAATATGGAGTAAAGTAACCCGCCTAATCCCCCAGCCAATACCAGACTTAGATAGATATTATTTATGCCATTGAACCATTGTAAGTAACCTTGCAAACCGCTAATTTTGGCGGCATTGTTACTCGCAGAACTTGTAAAACTGATTAACTTAGCAAAGCCCAGACTCATACCAAGTCCTAATAAAAAAGTAAGGATGAAATTAATAGTCTTGGGAATGGGAGGAAATGTTAGGGGAGGTTTTTGTTTTGCTTTGTTCATGAACTTAAATCCAAAACTCAGTTTGTTTACTGTTGAAAAATTATTTTAATTGGCAGGGATTAATGGGCTTAGATGACTCAATCTCGCTGTTACTTATCCGTCAGAATTATCCTGTCCGCTGTTGCTATCGTTATTCAAAGAGCGGAGCGATTTACCTAATAAATCTCCTAACTTACCATTTATAGCGGTAAGCGCTTGAGTGAGATACAAACCAAGCTTTGCCTAGCATGGTTTATAGCTCGTGACACTGTACCTCATACGACTGCACACCGCTATAGTAAAGATTGAATCAGTAACATACCACTGGTGGAAAGCATCAACTTGTTAATCTCTTCTCCATTTCCATTGGGAAAATTATAGATATTGGAGTCTCCCAAAATCCCCGCTTGGGGAGCTAATGCTTTAGCAATTTCAACAACCTGGGGTAAATTTTCTATTAATTGAGGTGCTAACTCCCGAACCATTTTAGCCGTGCGCTCGGCATCCGTAGCCGGTATGAGATGGTAACGCTTACCTTCTGCTTCTGCCAAACGTTCGATAGTTTTTGCTTCGTTCTCCACTGACTCTGCGGCTATTTCCGCTTGCAGCTTCTGGCGTTCGGCTTGGGCTTTTTCAATTGCTGTAGTAACAGCTTCTTCTGCTTCGGCGCGTTCTATTTCTGTTTCCAGCCGTTCTTTTTCTTTACTAATAATCGAGATGGTTGCAGCAATTTCTCCCGTTTCTATTTCTTGATTGACTGTTGCTTGTTTTAAGCGAAACGTTTTATTTTTCTCAATTAAGTCTGTGTCTTGTGAGATTTTTTCAAGTTGAATTTCAATCTCTGTTTTGTTTTTGAGGGATTCTAGTTCTTTTTTGTCATTTAACTCAGCAATTTCGAGCTTTTTCTTTAAAGCCAATTCAGAGGTTTCAATCGCCTCCTGTAGTTCTTTTTCTTTCTCATTTTGGTATTTTTCTAGAATTAGCTCATGATCAGTCTTCCTTTTTTCGACTTTTTCTAGTGTTTCTAAATTTTTCAAAGATGTTTCTTGATGTGTAAGCTCTTGATTTTCCAGTTCAATTCCTATCTCTAATTCCTTTAGCCTTATATCTCTGCCTTTCTCTAATTCCTGTTTTCGTATTGCTTCTTCCGTATCTAATTCCTGTTTTCGTATTGCTTCTTCCGTCTTTAACTCTTCTGTGCGAGTTGCCAGAATTGCCGGTTGAATCACTTTTGTTCGAGCCTCAACTGCCTTAGCATCGAAATAGTTATCAGCAGTATAGTTGGCACTTTCTTCAATTTCACCAATAACTAGGTCTCTAACAGTTAATCCTAGAGGATTTAGGCAGTTACCAAGTATAGTCGTAGCTTCTTTTCCCACCTCTGTGCGATTTGTATGGAGATAGTCTAATGTATGTTTACTGGCACTTCCTCGTAGGGCGGTTTCGGCGCGTTTTTTAACAGCTTTCTCTACGGCTACGGTTGAAATACTGTCTTCTTCTACCAAAAATTTTTGAGCCTTTTGGTTGTCTTCTTTTGTGTCGGCAATATAGACATAAATTGTCGCTTGTACATTGGCTCGTAAATAATCCTGAGTACGAATATTTGATACTTCTATATCAACAGCAAATTCTTGGGATCTAATCGTGTCTGAGTCTGGTTCTGGTTCAGTCCATGCCTTGAAACCCCCAATAATTTTGTCTTTTTGCGACCACAAAGCAACCAGCATCAAAGTAAGCACAACAGTTACTCCTATCGGCACTAAAGGGAAACTGCCGTTACCTGGCGGTGGATTTGATCGGGAAGGTTCAGAGGAAGATTGAGCGACAATAACAGGCTCTGTTTGGCTGGGTTGTATTGGTCTCATATAGTAAAGATTCAGATCGGGAATTGCCAGCGATTCTAACATTCATGGTTCTTCGGTGGATAATATGTTAACAAAAATTTGTAACCGTTCAGGGGTAGATCTGTTTCATTTACAGGGTGAGCGCATCTCAAACCCTATTGACAATTGTGCAATTTTGTGGTTTGCGTGGGCATTTCCAGTGATACCAGTCAATCAGAATAGTTACGAACTCTTAACATTTAGTCGATTTTTGCTTAACAATTGAGATAGAAAATTATACTCAAATATGCCTGAATCACCTTCTAGGTGAGCAACTCACCTAAGCTGTTAAAACCGAAAAAAAAGGGCGAATTTTGTTCACCCTAACAGACAAAGTAATCATCCTACAAAGTGCCGATAAACTTATCAATGCGATCGAATCCTTTTTCAATCGTCTTCAGGTCTGTAGCGTAGGAAAGACGAATACAATCATCGGCACCGAAAGCAATACCGGGGATAGCAGCTACTTTTTGGGTTTCGAGGAGTTTCTGACAAAAATCCCGGGATTTTAAACCAGTTTGACTAATATCGATAAACACATAAAAAGCACCGTTGGGAGTAGGACAATTGAGTCCAGGAATGGCTCGCACTCGTTCTAAAATATACTGTCGGCGCTGGCTAAAAGCTTTGACCATTTCCTCAATGCAATCTTGGGAACTCTCTAAAGCAGCGATCGCACCGTATTGGGCAAAAGTGCAGACATTGGAGGTACTATGACTTTGGATCTTAGTCATGGCCTTGACAATTTCCACCGGTCCTGCTATGTAACCGACGCGCCACCCCGTCATCGAGAAAGCTTTAGCAAAACCATTACTAATAATACTGCGCTGAAAGATTTCCGCACCAAAAGAAGCGATACTGCGGTGAATTGCGCCATCGTAGAGGATTTTCTCGTAAATTTCATCAGAAACGACTAAAATATCCTTTTCAACCACAATTTTTGCTAAAGCTGCGATTTCTTCGGGAGTATAGACAATACCGGTGGGATTAGAGGGAGAATTGAGGACAAATAATTTAGTTTTCGGTGTAATTGCCGCTTCTAGCTGTTCGGGGGTGATTTTATAGTGATTCTCTAGGCTAGTGTTGACGATAACCGATGTTCCCCCCGCTAACGTTACCATTTCAGGATAACTCAACCAGTAGGGTGCGGGAATAATTACTTCGTCCCCCGCTTCAATTAGCGCCATGATCAGATTGTAGAGAGACTGTTTACCGCCATTGGTGACGATGACATTATCGGCATTGTATGCTAATTGATTATCCCGCAGCAATTTCTCGGCGATGGCTTTTCTTAACCCCGCTTCCCCGGCAGCCGGTCCGTAGCGAGTTTTTCCCTCATCGAGGGCCTTTTTCGCGGCAGCTCTGATGTGAGTGGGTGTGTCGAAATCTGGCTCCCCGGCGCTAAAACTACAGACATCTTCGCCGTTTTTCTTCATTTCCTTGGCCAGAGAGTCGATAGCTAGGGTAAGGGAGGGAGTAACTTGATTGACTCGTGACGCTAGTTTCATAGTATTTTACCCTGAAAGGGCTTTTCTGATGACCTACACAACCTTTAGTATTGTCCATCACCTCGATTGTTCTGGGTGTTTTTTTATATAATCTCCGGAATTGCGGCGCTTAGGGATGGGTGTGGGGTGTGGGGTGTGGGGTGTGGGGTGTGGGGTGTGGGGTGTGGGGTG
>NZ_JAPZQJ010000175.1:0-47835 GCF_027530405.1 Microcystis sp. LE19-41.2A
TTTGGGGTGTTTGGGTGTTTGGGTTGGGGGTGGGGGGGTGGTTTTTGGGGTTTAGGGGGGTTTGGGGTGGGGGGTGGGGGGGTGGGGG
The DNA here is from genome assembly GCF_027530405.1 of Microcystis sp. LE19-41.2A. Lineage (NCBI taxonomy): Bacteria > Bacillati > Cyanobacteriota > Cyanophyceae > Chroococcales > Microcystaceae > Microcystis > Microcystis sp. LE19-41.2A. The sequence continues at coordinate 89 of NZ_JAPZQJ010000175.1, forward strand.
TTGGGGGGTGTGGGGTGTGGGGAGAATAAATAAAATAATCTCCTGCCTCCCGACGACCGGCTACTGACGACCGGCTACTGACTCCTAACTCCTATATCCTAACCCCACTGACAAACTTTTAAAGATAATTTTATCGCCAAACTTTTTTCTGTAAAATCTGACTAATTTCTTGGGAAAAAGGACAATCATCGGGAAAGTTAAAGGATTGATAATCGGGGTTATCTCGCAAGCTTTTTAAAGCCGTGGCATAGCAATCTAAAAATACTTGATCCCAGTAGGGTTTTAAACTAGGAGAATCCCTCAAAAGTTCTTCTAGTTCCCGTTGACTGCGCCTAATAGTTTCTTGCCAACCTCGATAATCCTCAACGTAATCAGTATAGCAAAGTTTGAGGCATTGTTCTAAGATGGTGGTTAACCGGTTGCGCTGACAGGGGGACAAACAAGCTGAAAAGCTTATGTAGCATAAAATACAGACACAGACTCCAAAAAAAGATAAGTCATATTTACCATATATGACCTAAATAACGAAAATGATAAGTGAACTATACCAGAAAGTGCTAGAAAATGAACTGGGACGAGCCAGATATCTACTGTTGTTAATGATAGTTGGAACCTTGCAAATACTAAAGCAAGCTAAGTTAGAGATATTAGCTGAAGCCTTACCAATACCAATCCTGTTTGAGAGTCGGAGAAAAAAACTAAAAAGATTTTTAAAGCTGGAAATTCTGAATATTGAAAAAATCTGGTTTCTCTGCCTAAAAGAGATGTTAAAACAGCAGCAGAGATTCACAACAAAAGGATTAGCGTATATTGCCATAGACCGGACAAGTTGGGGAGCAATAAATATCTTGATGGTGAGTCTAATTTATGACAAGAGAGCCATCCCAATCTATTGGGAGATATTGGATAAAAAAGGAAGTAGTAATCTCGAAGAACAGCAGCGAGTATTGGGGAAAATATTGAAGGTGCTATCAGGTCATAAAATCGTGGTGTTAGGAGATAGAGAATTTTGCTCGGTCAGTCTTGGAAAGTGGCTTCAGAAGCAGAGTTTATACTTTTGCTTAAGACAAAAAAAAAGTACAAATGTCAAGACAAAAGAAGGAATTTATCAAGAAATGAGAGAGTTAGGTTTAAGTCCAGGAACTCAACTATTTTTGAATGATGTCAATATTACAAAAGAGCAGGGATTTGGACAGTTTAACTTAGCTGGTAAGTGGAAAAAAACCTATCGGGGTTTTCAAACAAAAGAACCTTGGTATATTCTGACAAATTTTGGGGATTTAGAGACGGCAATAATTGCCTATCAAAAAAGATTTGATATTGAGGAGATGTTCCGAGATTTTAAGTCGGGAGGCTATAGCTTAGAAGGTTCTCAATTAGCACCGCAATACTTATCAAAGCTGATAATTGTTATAGCTATCGCCTATACAAGTGCCACACTGCAAGGTAAAAAAATTAAGGATATGGGAATCCAAAAATATGTCACAAGACCTGAAAAAAGATATAAAGGTCAACGCAGACACAGTAGTTTTTATGTGGGTCAACATCTCTATCATTGGCTCCAGCTACATCAAATGTTCCAAAAAAATATAGAAGAGTTAATGCAAATTAGCCGCTATCGGTTGAAGGATTACATCAAAGGACAAAGAGCGATATCGCTTGCCCTATCTACCTTCTAGCTCGCTTGTCCCCCTCTCAGGAATGTACCTCTTGTGAATCAGAAACGCTATAATTTGTTTCATTACATGGAATCTATCGGCGACTACCTCGGCCGATGGCATCAATTCTTTCACCAAATTTTTATAGGGCAACCAAAGGTCTATGCTCACTTCTTCAATTTGCTCTAACACCTCTTTTCCCCACCCTGTAAGCGTTTTACTCAATTCTTCTTGTGTTCGCTTCTCTAGAATAGCTATTAGTTTTCCCGTATCTAAATTTACTAAAACCGCACAGTAATTTTTTTGTCCTTTGACTAGAGCGATTTCGTCAATTCCTAGTCTTTTTAATTTCGATAAGTCTGGCTCTGTAATTTCTTCGGCGATGTCCTCTATCATTCTTTGAATCTCTTCTTCCGTTACGTCATTTCTTCGACTAACATTTAAAATATCTCCTTCTTTTAATTGTTCGAGTATATTCTCGGCTAGTCTTTTCGTATAGGTTCGTTTCTTGGCGACAAAATCTAACTCTTCGCTAAAGGGTTTCTGACAATTACCGCACTTAAATTGACGACGATTAACTTGTAGGTACACTGGTTGACCTGAGATTGGTAAATCTTTGACTAAATGTCGATGATTTTGGTGGAGTTTATCGCTCTCTAACCCACAACGAGGACAGGTTGCTTTTTTATTTTTCGATTCGATTCGGCAAACTATACCGATATTTTCTAGGTGTAGATAGCCTTGAATAGACGTTCCTTTTAGGTTCAAAAATTTGTCAAGCATCATAAGTAAAATACTCGGGTTTTTGGCTATTATATCAAATCTTAACTCAATTGTCTATCTTTTGGTATTAACCCTTTTGTGCCTCAAGTCCCTCCCTGTATGAATTTCAGCTACTTTTGAGCTTAGGTACTCTCATCGAATTTTATTTTAAGTTAATTATTTGCATAACAATTCCCGAAGAGCCAGAGTTGTTTTGGTTGTTGCAGGATTGGCTTTTTTAGTTCTTCCGTACTTTTCGATTTTCTAAGCTAAGACTGAGTAGGGACGAGTCGGGGAGACTTCTCCCACAAAACCAATGCTACTAGCTGCTTGACAACCATCCTGAAAGGTACTGAACGGTTACTTGACGTTTTTGAGTAATGTGGAGTACAATTGAAATGCCGCAAAACCAAGGAGACTAAAAGGAGACTAAATTGATGCTGCCTTTATTTTCATTTCCGTCGGCAGTTAAAATCACCGCTAACGACGGACAAGCATATAGTGCTTTTCTGTCTCGCTTCACAAGACGGCAACACACTCTTGCTAAGAAAGTTAAGGAAGACAGCCGTTTCGATGATACCATCAGGCTCAATAGCAGCACAGATGTGGCAAGCTCTGAAAATAGAGGTTATGGTTCTATAAAAAAGAACACATTAATCAGCATATTGTTTAGTCTTCTATTCTATCACTGTTTAGAATTGGCATTGCTTCAACCAGTATATGCTGGCTGTCAGGAAGCAAGAGAATACAGTCGAAAATATCAAGGCACTTCTTTGCTCGTGATGTATGATGGGAAAATTGTCTGTGAAGCCTACGATAATGGCGGCGCAGCCAACCAGCCTGTTGAATTAGCGAGCGGAACGAAAAGTTTTACAGGCATTATTGCCGCATCCGCTGTTCAAGATGGCTTGCTTCAATTCGATGAGAAAGTAGCTCGGACTATTAAAGAATGGCAAGGTAATCGGCTCAAAGAAAAGGTAACTATCAGACAATTGCTCAACCTAACGAGCGGCATTCAGACTCCTAAAGCAGCAGGGAACCGCGCCTCTATTAACATTAGTTATCAGCAGTCTATAGCCATGCCTGTATTAGATGAACCAGGTACTAAATTTGCTTACGGACAAGTACCATTCCAAATATTTGGAGCAGTGATGTTGCGAAAACTGAAGGGGGAAGACCCGGTTTCTTACCTCAAGCGTCGAATTTTAAGCCCTATTGGTATTAAAATAGGAGGTTGGAGAAAAGCTGCTGATGGTCATTCATTTATGGCTCATGGGGCGCAACTAACTGCTAGGAATTGGGCGTTGTATGGTGAATTTATCAGACAGATGGGAGTCTGGCGAGGACAGAAATATTTAGAAAGTTCTTTGTTAAAAGAATGCTTTGAGGGAAGTAAGGTCAATCCTGCATATGGATTAAGTTGGTGGTTAAATAGGGATATGCCTGATAGTATGAGAGCAATGATTACCCCTTTAATAAGAGGAACGGATGTTCGTCCTATATCTGGACTCTTTCCACCAGATTTAGTGTTTGCAGCGGGAGTAGGAGCTCAACGTTTGTATATTAGCCGACTTGAAAAATTAGTCGTAGTCCGCCAATCAAAAGGAATTCGAGATTCTTTACTCAATAGAAGAAGATCTGGTTTTTCTGACAGAAAATTTTGGCAAGCTTTAAAATCTTAAGAATCACCTTAGATCCTTCAACTAAGTTATTCTTAGATTTAGTTGAAATTCACTTAATCACTTTACCCACTAGCTTAGTTTGATGAGGTTAAATTTTATGATTAAACCAAGAATTGATCTACTTGATACCACTCCTTTCTCTCAAGTTTTTTCCAATTTGCTGAGTCAGGGAGATGAACTAGATTTTGACAACTTTGATTTACTATCAAATAGTCAATTTCAATTAAAGCTCGGTGAAACGACGGCGGAGGTTAATGTCTTCTTGCTAAATTCTCTAGGTCAGGTAATTAATTTTTCTGTCAACGAGGGGAATGAAGAGGAATCCCTAGCTCAAAGCTTAGATTCAGGAACTTACTCTATCTTGGTTCGACCCAATCGAAATCTATCAATCTCCACTGATTATAATGTAGCCGTTTCTCCTACCTACATCGTCGAGCCAAAAGTTGTTCTTCCTGGGTCAGAATTCGATTTTTTAAGTTCTCAAGCAATTTGGCAAACCAATGGTGTGGTAAAAGACCAAGAAATTCTCCAGGTGGCTTCCATCGAGCCTAAAACTGGTTTTCTGGTTTTAGATAACCCACAAGCTATCAATAATAGTTTATCCTCATCGGGAAAAATTGGAAATAACTCTACATGGGGTTACGGAAACAGTAATATAGATAAATACAGTTCTGATGATACGCCAGAAACTGCAAAAAAAATTGGTTTACTTGATGCCACTCCCTTTTCTCAAAGTTTTTCCGATTCGGTTAGTCAGCAAGATCAACTAGATTTTTACAACTTTGATTTACTATCAAATAGTCAACTTCAATTAAAGCTCAGTGGAATGACCGCTGATGCTAATGTTTTCTTGCTAAATTCTCTAGGTCAGACAATTAATTTTTCTGTCAACAAGGGGAATGAAGACGAATCTCTAACTCAAAGTTTAGATCCAGGAACTTACTATATCTTGGTTCGATCCAATCGAAACCTATCAATTTCCACTAATTATAATCTAACCGTTTCTGCCACCTACATCGTTGATGATGTCCTTGTTTCTAATCCAGAAGTTCCTCTTCCTGACCCAGAATTTGATTCCTTAAGTTCTCAAGCAGTTTGGCAAGCCGGTGGTGGGATAAACGACAATGGAATTCTCCAGTTGGCTCCTATCGATCCTGAAACTGGTTTTCTGCTTTTAGATAACATAAAAGCTCTGGATAATGGTTTACCCTCATTAGGAAAAACTGAAAATGGCCCTGAATGGGCCTACGGAAACAGCTTGAAAATCGTATATAATAAGACGGTTAATGGCAAGATTGTTTTTAACAAGGCTGAATGGACCGGGACAACCTGGAAGAAAGGATCGATCATTGATTCACAGGGAAATCCCCTTGAAGGAATTAGTCCTCTAACTCATCTGGATAAAAATTTTGGCTTGTTAAGTTATCTGAAAGATATTGAAGTAGGAAACACAACCGTAAGATTGTCAGCTTGGGCAGATTTAGACAATCAGGGTATAGGCGGTATCTTACCCGGAGAACGCAGGAGGTGGGTGGAAGGTGAACGCTCCATTTTGCTAACTCAAGAAGTTGCTGGTTATGAACAACTTTTTAAGTTCAATATTGACACTAATAGCTTGGAACAACTGACCTTTGATGCGACCGACAAAGTTGGGGATGCTTTCATGTTTCGAGCGCCAGAATTTAACAATGAGTTGATCTTTTTTGTCGCAGAGACAACGATAGATAATAACTTCCGTCCCAACCAACATTCAGTTTATCGTAAAGTAAATGGACAGTGGACCAAAATACAGACGATTGTCAGTCCTGTACCTGAATTGCCTATCATTACAGGACATGAACCTTTTACTATCAATGGCCACTCCTACATTGCATTTAATATCAGCAAAGGTGGACCTAAGGGAGAGCGGGTACTAGATGGTAGTCAACAGGTGTGGTTCTCAGGTGTAGGTCCAAACGAAGAAGACGGACTCGTGAAATTACGTCGAGTTAGTAGCGATAATGGAACGATAAACTCAAACAAAATTCCCGATCCTGAAGCTTATGTAACTCAGGCTCAAGATAAGGCGTTTATTTATTATTCCACCACTGAAGTAGTGGGTGGTGTTTCAACCATTCATCGAGCTGATACAGGACTGGGAACCAACTCAGTATTAGGCTCTGAAATACAACCAAATATACCTGTTGTTGATAATTTTAATTTGATCGGATGAAAATGAAATAGATGAAATATTTTAAATTGTTTGTTTCAGACTAAAATTAAATTAATGGCATCAACTATCTATTACCAAAGAGGAATCTATAATGTCTAACTATCCTACAAGAAAAAAACCTTCCCTAAAGACTAAAGAGTTAGTAAGTGTTTACCTAATTTCTGGATTAATTTTTGTTTATGTACTTTTCACCTTTGAGGTTGCTGGTCAAGTTGCTCAACAACCTAATCTTGCTTCTCAACTAAATATTGCTATTATGATTTTGATGTCTTTGGTAATAGCTATTGTAGTTGGATACCTAGTTTATCGGCTTAAATCAATGATTCACGACCAGTATTCTCAAGGTATAAAGTGGCTGCAATTCGAGTTAACCAAAGCTACAGAAGATGAAAATAGAGATATAAATGTCGATTTAAATCTACCAAAAGAGTTAATACATTTGGCATTTAGTTGGGTTGACATCAAGAAAGTTTTTGCCGAAGAACGTAAACAATTTCTAGAAAATATTAACGATCTACAACAGGAAAAGAAATTATTACAAGAACAAATTAGCAAACTAGAAACTGCCCTCCAGAAGTCAGTTGATACTCCAATTTCTACAATTACAGAAAATGAATCAAATGATAATGATTACTCCGAAGATCAAGTTAGCGAATTTATCGCTAAAATGCAACAGGATTTTGAATCTGAAACTCATTCTGTGGTTTGTTTAACTTCAAGTACACCTGAAGAGATTAATCGTTACAAAGAACAATTAGAATATCGAGTTTCTTGGTTACAGGTATTACTTCAAGAAGCTGAAAAAGAGCTTAAATTGCTTCATATATTATTTACTAATTAATTCAGTAATTAATTAGGGTTTGCTGAAAAAGTAAAAAACAAAAACTCTCAAAAATCAGCCCGAATTTAAGATAAGTTTTTCTGTTGAGAAATCAGCTTTTTTATCATCTTTTCTAATCAAAGAGGGATGAATAAAGCTAAATTTAGATGTATAAAGAAATAGGGACAAAAAAAGACAGTTAACCTGTCTAAGCAGGTTAGAAAGATTGATGACTAAAAAAGTAATGGCAAGGTCAGTTTCTGAAGTTTTATCAAGTTTTGTCATGATACAATCAAGACTATATCTTCTTTTTGCTTGACCAAATTTACCTTCAATTGCATTCCGAATTCCTTCATCCTCAAGAGCTTGTTTTTTAGTTTCTTTACTAATATTTTTAGGTGGTCTTCCTAGAGGAACTCCACTGATTCTAATTCCTCTTTCTTTACACCAAGCTAGATTTTTTCTAGTTCGATAAATTTTATCAACATGAACTGATTCTGGATAATATCCTGTGAATTCTTTATACTCTTCTACTTGCGCTTGTAAGTCCCCAGATTCATTAAAATTATCCCAACTTAAATGGTCTAAAAATACATAACTCTCAAAACAGCTTACTGAGATTTTTGCTCCAAATTCAACTGGTTTTCCTGCTTTTCCTCTAACGATAGGGCGGATGTGTGGTTGGGTTATACTCACAATTCTATCATCAATTCTCGATGATTTATTTTCCCACATCCACAATTGTTGACGATAAACTTCTGTCACCACTAACAACATTTTGTAGTTTCTTTTGCTGAGACTACTTAACTCTGATCCCCCCTCGATTAATTTCTCTATTTGAGATAGATTTCTTTTGATATATTGCAGTTGCTTCTTGATAGCTTCTCGTCTTTCTTTTTGAGAACAACGACGTTTTTTGGCTACTTTTAAATAATCTTTTTTCGCTCTTTTTCTATAAGTTCTTGGCTTTTTCTTCAGCTTGATTCTCAAATTTTGATAGAGACAATCTAGAATGTTTTCTGTTTTCTTTCTTGCTTGATTTAATATCCCTAAATCCTGGGGATAACTTAGATCAGCAGGGGCGCAACTTGCATCTAATATTAATTTTCCTTTATTTTTTATTTGACTCTCTTTTTCTTCTTCTTTTCTTTCACTTTTTTCTGCAATTTCCTTCTTTTTTCTCTCTCTCATCACCATTCTTTTATTAATTTTATTGATTAAATTCTTACTGATTCTTTTACGAAAATTAACGAACATTGTCGCATCAAATAGAGCTTCATTACTATAGGCTGACATCCCTAGAAAATACTGTAAATAGGGGTTTTCCTTGATTTGCTCTATGGTTTCCCTGTCGCTTGTTTTTAATTTTTCCTTAATAATTAATGCTCCTAATGCCATCCTAAATGGTTTGGCTGGCGCACCCATTTCTTCGTCAAAATTTTGGGCATATTCTTCTTCAAATTCTTCCCAGGGAATTAACTCTGCCATTATTATCCAGCGATTATCTGCTGATAATTTTCCCTCAAAAGGCAACTCAAAGTTTTCTGGGGCAATTGAAGACTCGTTCGTTTTTCGGTACATCTGTTCTTGTCGGATAAGTGCAAGGGTATTTTAGCAATTTTAGCCGTTTTCTATCCCTTTTTCTTGACTTTTTGGGAATTTAATATGGCTGTAATCCTTATATCATAAGTATTTCACAGTTATTCAGCAAACCCTAATTAGTAAATTTTGGAAAAGCAGTACCAAAAATTTACTCGTATCCTAACTCTCTGGCTAACTCTATAACTTTGGGAGCAAATCCTTTGCCATCACTTCGCCAGGGAAGACTACCTTCTAGTTTAGGAATTTTAATATTTCTTGGTCTGAAAACTGGATTTTTCATAAAATTAGGGTCGTTGCCAAACTGCGCTCCTAGGGGGCCAGGCGAAGAAAAAGGAGAGTCTTCTGGATGCAACATAGCTTCATAGGCCGCGTCGCTCCAGGAGATTTTCAACCAATTAGAAATCATTTCAAAGTAATGGGGGGGATTACCTAAAATGTCCTCTCCTCGCAAGCGCATTTGTCTTTCGGGGGGAATGGTTTTCATAAATTCCATAATTCTATACTGCATACGATACCAAAGAAACTGATAATCAAGAACTGGTTTTTCTTGTGAAGTATCTAATGTATTAATCATAGTGGGGTTAACCGTTTTCGTATCAGAGATACTAAAAACTTTTTTAACTATGATTTTTCCATAGCGAACATTCGGCATCAGGTTCATGACAGATTCTCCCTGAGCTCTAGGATGGCGAACTAGATGTAAAAAATAAGCATCAGGAAAAGTTTCTCGAATGCGAACAAGACTTTCAGGAAACAGAGAATAAGCGGGAGATTTATCAACAATCCTGAGAGGCTGTACTTTCTTACATAATTCCCAATAAATATCTCCATTGCTCCAATGGTAGCGATTCATCAACCACCGATGAGCCAACTGAATAGATTCAATGGTCTGTTCTCCGGCAAAAAGTTGAGCAATGACTCGATGTAAGCCGTGAGTCCTTCTGAACTGTCCCTCATCTCTAAATATTTGCAAATAATTTTTCACATTATCAGTATAGAATAGATTGAGTTCTGCCACTCCATATAAATCTGGGTGTTGACCTAACATACCGCAAGTCAATGAAGTAAAAGAACGGGGAGAAGCGAGAATAAAAAGAGGCTGTAAGACTGACATAATCCAAAAGCAAGTGCAGTGGTGGACATATAAGAAAAGAACTTCTTAGACTAATCCAGCCTATCACAATTGTCGTGAAATTGTCAGGGATCGACTCAGTGACTCCAGTCCCATCGTCCCAACCCTGTTCTTTAGAGCAAGCCTTGCTCTGGATTTTCCCTGTTAGGGGGATTTTTGCCCCCCCGCCACGATAGTTACCCAGATTGTCGATGGTACTGGCTGATTGACACTCGCTGAGCGGTTGCTTAATATGATGTTGTCAAGCTAAACATTAATTAACTAGATTTAACAGTATGGTTACTGCGGTCAGACAACGTCCTTTCGATCCATCTCCTTCTCCTGGACTTAAATTTCATAACTTCTCACAGATCTGCGAAAATGGTTTTGGCGATGGACACAACACCCATGCCCATTCAATGGCCTGGTTTAACAATCATTTATTTGTCGGCACAACGCGCTCCCTTTTGTGTGCCCTCAAGTTACATCGCTGCATTGAAGAATGGGGGCTTGAGGTCTGGCCAATTGAATGTCCCGATGATGTGGAGGGCTTATATGAGCAAGTAGATCGACGCTCCCAAATCTGGCGTTACAATCCCGTGACCGAAGAATGGCGATATGTGTACCAATCTCCAATGGTAATGGGCAGTGAGGGGGGAATGGTGCCGAGGGAGATGGGCTACCGCCACATGATGGTTTTCCAAGGAGAATCCGATTCCCAGCCAGCCCTGTATGTGGCGAGTACCTGCCCTGGCCGAGCGCCTGGAGCTTTAATCTTACGGTCTGAAGATGGAGAGACTTTCCAGCCTGCTTCTGAATATGGTATTGTCGGCCTGCCGATCACCAGCATCAGGTTTTTAGTTCCCTTTCGTGGTAAGCTATATACTTCTCCCACTGGCTCTCGCAACAGTAAGCACAATACCTCAGACTACACCATTATTTACGAAAGCAGTGATCCTCTGGGAGGGAAATGGCAGCCCTGTAGCCTTAACGGTTTTGGTGATCCGACCAATGAAGCCGTGTTTGCTGTCTGTCCTTTTCGAGATCAGCTTTACGCCGGTACTTTCAATTGTACTGGGTTCCAAGTTTGGCGGAGTGACTGTCTGGGCCAACCCCCCTATAAGTGGGTAAAGGTGATTGACCAAGGAGCCTATCGCGGCCCGCTCAACCAGATTGCAGCCTGCATGATGGTTTTCAACGATGCCTTATATGTGGGGAGTGCGATTCAAAACTCTGGGTATGATATTATCAATCGCATCGGACCTGCACCTGGGGAATTGATCCGCATCTTTGCGGATGATAGTTGGGAGCTAGTGGTGGGCTCCCCCCGTCAGACTCCCCAAGGCGAAAAACGCCCTATTAGCTATCTACAACCAGGATTTGGCAATTTCTTTAATGGCTATTTTTGGCACATGGGAATTCATGACGGTTGGCTTTATTTAGGAACTTGTAATGGTAGTGTTATTCTCTCTTGGTTCGATCACACTAAACTGGAAGAGCGAGCGCGGCGCTATCTGGATAAAGTGGGACTAGAAAATCTCATCAAAAATCAAAGTGGGTTTGAATTGTGGCGAACTTATGACGGAGAAAACTGGCTGCCAGTGGAGCAGCATGGGTTTGGCAATCCCTACAATATTGGCTTGCGAAATTTAGTTTCGACTCCCCACGGATTTTTTGCGGGTACGGCCAATCCTTTTGCACCTAAAATCGCCGTGAGGGAAAATGGCAAGTGGGTCTATACTGACAACCCGCGAGGAGGGCTAGAAGTCTGGCTCGGTAGGCCGTAGTAACCTTTAACTTACTGTTAGCAGAAGTCCGCCGATTTATCGGCGGGAGTATCAATTTTAGGCCAGTCCGTTACTTAATCTTAGTACGTTTTTTGCGGCTCTTAAAAGCCATCAGGACGGGATTGAGCAAGAAAGTATCTCTAGGTAAACTCAGAAGATAGCTAATAAACTCAGCCACCCTTTCTGGAGGAAGAGCGTAAGTTGGTTTAGGCACACTTGGGCCATTTTGATTCCACAGAGGTGTATCAATAGCATCTGGTAAAATAGTCTGTACCCGCACTCCCCAAGCGGAAACTTCTTCCGACAGGGATTCAGACAGTCCGATAATGCCAAATTTGGAAGCGCAATAAGGGCCATCGAAGGGCCGACCTTGACGACCAGAAACTGAAGAAATATTAATAATATCCCCTTGTTTCTGTTCAATCATAGTGGGGATAACGGCTCGATTGCTCAAAAAAGTCCCAGTTAAATTAGTTTCAATCACTGCCCGCCATTCCTCCAAAGAGGTTTGCCAGATTGTTTTCAAATCTTCTCCCACTCGCAGAATACCAGCGCAAGCAATGAGGTTGTCAATCCGCCCGAAATGAGCTACTGTCTTGCTGGCCATTGCCGCCATATCATTTTCATCACAGACACTAAGTACCAAGCTGAGAATTTGCTCTGGTGGAGCAATTGTAACTAATTCTTCGACGGCACTAGCCAATTTTTCTGGATTGATATCTACTAATACCACTTTATGGTGTTGGTTCAAGAGTCGCTTGGCACAGGCAAGACCAATGCCTCCACTAGCTCCTGTAATAATTGTGACTTGATCGGTTAAATTAGACCCTGTTTGCTGGCTCATAATTGAATCTTCTCCTTGACAATCCCCTCGATTATCTTTCTAAAACAGGAAGTAGGTGGGGGTGGACAATTACAGTATCGTCTTGCTGTTGAGTTAAATAAACAATAATTGCTGCCACATCTTCTACTGTGAGCAGTCCACCATAACGACGGGCTAACGCAGTTTTAGCAATCATGCCAGTTTCTACCAAACCAGGAAAGATTGCTTGCACACGAATACCATAGGGGCGCACCTCTTCAGCAAGGGATTCAGTTAATCCTACCACGCCAAACTTGGAGGCACAATAAGCGGGAGCGTAAGGTTCCCCCCTTAAGCCATAGGGTGTTGTTGACGAGCAAATATTCACAATCTGACCCGATGCTTGTGAGATCATGATCGGCAAAACGGCACGATTGCTTAAGAATATTCCTGTTAGGTTAACTTCCAAGAGATCGTGCCATTCATCTAAGGAAAGTTCAGTAGTCGGACGGGGCAGTGAACGATCTGATCTGACTTTTTTCCCCAATCCAGCACTGGCAACAAGTAAGTCAATGTTACCAAAATGGGCGACTGCTTGGTTGACCATTTCCTCCATATCTGCTTCCTTCCTAACATCTAGTGCTAGTCCGAGATGGGAAGCTGGGGAAGGATTGCATTTATCATTGATTAAGTTGAGAGTCTGCTCAATGCGCTCAGGGTTGGTGCCGACGACGACAACAGAAAAGCCTTGCCCAGCAAGAGCTAAACAAGTCGCTCTACCAATGCCTCGACTGCCACCTGTAACAATTGCCACTTTCTGCTGATTAGACATGGACTGTTGGTTCCCAATTTTCTCAAGTCATGACGGAGATGCTGTTGTAGAAAAGCAGTAGTTATCACTATTTTTCTAAAGCTGGACTGACCAACAACTTTCTCTCTAAAAACCGATTGTCCTTCTGGCAAAAATTCAAGATCACTTGCACAAATTGATCGGGTTTAATCACGGGAAAAAAGTGTCCTACTTCTGGAATAATTACCTCCGAACAATTGGGAAGTAAGTTCTTTAACTGGGAGCAAGTCGGCAGACAGTGAGACTTCTCTCCATAAATTGCTAGAGTTGGTTGAATAATTTGTGACAATTTAGCCGTCGTTATTTCAGTTTCCTGCTCAAATTCTTGCTTGGCAGCAGTTGCCATCAATTTTTGCCATCGCTCCTTTCCTTTTCTGCCCATATCACGGTTTTTTAAGGAAGGTTTGGTCAGTTCATTGACAGTTGTATTCAACTGGTCGAGCAGGTGAAAATCAATAATCTGATCTTCTGACGGCAGGGGTGCTCCTTGTTCTAGAAGTTTTTGTCGCCAACTCTGCCAATGAGGCCAATCCCGCAGCCGCATCTTGGCTTGCAAGCATTGTAATTGAGTATCTGCTACTGTCAGAGACTTAACTTGCTGAGCATGGGAAATGCTATAAAGGAGAGCAACCCTCGCTCCAAAACTATGCCCGACAAGATGAACTTTTTCGACTTCGAGATACTCAAGCAGCACTCGCAGGTCTTGTACCATCCGAGTCAGAGTATAGCCAGAGTCAGATATTGTACTTTTGCCATGGCCTCTGAGGTCATAAATAATCACGCGGTAGTGCTGGGCCAGGGCAGAAGCGATACCGGGATACCAAAAAGCTAGGTTAGCTCCTAGCCCATGGATAAGCAATAAATCTTCCCCTTCTCCCAAGCACTGGTAGTTTAAGGATATCTGGTGAACTGGATCAACTTGAACTGTAGGCATTGTCTTTAAAGGGTAAAGTTGAGAAAGTTAGATTAGACATCTCCGGAAACTGGGATTTTAAATCGGTATCATAACGGTTATAACCCAATTCTGGGAGATGTTTAATCAGATTTATTCCATATAACCCAGTAACTGAAGTTGATGGAGAAGAGCCTCCTTTTCGGTCTCAGAAATTTCTGCTTCCTCTTCGTCACTTTCCTTCTCCCAACTGTCAGAGAAGTCTTGATAATTAATGGGACGAGCCTTAAGAACTTCAGGTTTGAGAACTTCTTGGGGAACTCTTCCTTCTAGATTAGTGGGAATTGGCAGTTGCAAGCAGTATAACAACAAAGGCGTAATATCGAGAATAGATAGAGGTTGTAAGTGTTGGCCGCTGACAAAATCAGGACCAGAACCGATGAAAATTCCAGCCGGACGGTGAGTTCCATCGGGTTTGACTCTAGGCCTGACCACCTCTGTGGATTTCAAAATGGAAACAAAGCCCCCATCCCGCAACCTGACAGTCATGTCAGGGGAATTTTCCGCTTCTGGTCTTCCAGCAAGTTTAGCTCGGTTTAAAGTGACTTCAAGAAAGATCGGTTCCCCGTCGGCTGGATTTCTGTAGTCAAGAAGTTGTCGCTGCAAGCTTTGGCAAAATTGCCGGTAATCTTCTTTTTTAACACCATGATTGAGAGGAGTCTCTTTCTTAATGTAAATTCCATTACTGCTAGGGGTAGGGCAATAGGCGATGGTCTTCTGCCAGTCAATCAGCATGAGATGATCTTTCATCCTGTCTGCTGTTAACTTGCCGTCCGTATCCGTCCGGGCTGTTTCCCCCCAAGTTAGGTATCCTTGGCGGGCCAGCCATTCATTGAGATACACAACTTCTGTTGTCGTGCCGAATCCATGGTCTGAGGTCAGAAGGACATTAGTTTCAGGTCCTGCCAACTGCACCAACTGCTCGATCATGCCGTCTAAATCTCGATAGTGCTGAATACAGAGTTCGCGAATTTGGCTCTCTTTTGGATCGGCATCAGTCCCCATCAGTGGAGGATAGAGATAGCGCCAGAAAAAGTGTTGCAGCTTGTCGGGACTGTCCAAGACAATGGCAGTTAAATCCGTGGGATCGTTTGTCATCAGATAAGCGAGTAAATCAGCCCAAGTTTTCGTTCTCTGGGAATGAATGGCGATCCAATCTTCGTATTCTTCTTCTGGTATGCCTTGAATGGTTTTCTTTTCTTCCGTGATATCCATGCCTAAATGTTTGTAGTCAAAATTAGGCAAGTTTTTGATGGTATCAATTAGTTGAGAGGGGTGGGTGGCACTCCGTAAATGCTTCCAAGTGACGAAACCAGAGATGGAATAGCCGTCAAGAGGCGGGGGAGGAGCCATGCCAAAAAAGTTCAAAGCCGTTACTCGTTTGCCATAGCGATTGGCCATCGACCAGATTGTTTCACAGCGAACATTGCGGGAGTCATTGACCTTGAGAAAGATTTGTTCGCCAACCTGTTCAGGATACAAAAAATCATGGATACCGTGAGCATCAGGACTCATGCCAGTGATCATCGATACCCATCCTGGCGGGGTGAGGGGATTAGGGGTTGACATTAAATCTGCCCACACTCCCTGCTTGACAAATCGCTGCAAGAATGGCATAACACCATCCTCCATCAAAGGATTCAAGAGAGAGAAGGTCGCTCCATCGAGTCCAATCATCAAAACTTTATTCATAAAAATCCTCTTTCAAAGAATCCCACGCGTTTACCCGTGGGAGTATCAAGTTCCTATTAGTTGTTATAGTTATTGTAGATTTTTGTGCAGGAACTCAACAATCTCTTTCACTTCCAGTTCATCAACGTAGTCTCCATCCCTCATAAACAGTTGTTCAAAGGGTAATCCCTTGCGCTCAAAGTTCTTTTCTAGTGCTACTACCAACTGCACCACATCGATCGATTCAAAAGCCAAATCTTCCATTAGGCGAGTTTCTGTATCTATTTTGCCGCCATCCTCCAATTCCCAATCGGCCGTCATATTTTCTAAGACAGCAATTACTTGGGCTTCGATATCTTCTTGGCTAAAAATTAAACTTTGTTTCCCAGACATAAATTAATTAACCTCACTTTTCAAAAACAACAACTGAACAAGAATTAATGTTGTGTTTACATTATAGTCACTTAGCCGCTCTTGTCAAACGCTGCCTGTTAGTTTTCTTGATTATCAATACTTGGTTCAACCGCAGCGGCGACAAAAACGTTCTGATTCTGGCTGATTGAAACCTCAGGCACTACTCCCATCCTCTCCAGTGGAGGGCAGTACACTTGCAAGTTACCGCTCTCGGTGGGGAAGAGTTGCACGTCTAGGGGGCCCAGAGCCAAGTCAAATTTTTGCAAGGCAAACTGGCGAATAGTTTCCTTGGCCACCAAACTCCCTAAGAGCCACTGCTTACGATCGGAACCCTGCTCTGGTAAACTGTACCAAAATTCTCGCTCTGATTGGGTGAAAATCAGGTGAGCGATGATATATTTAATCACCCCTCCCAATTCGTCTAAAAAGTTGACGGGAACTAAGGTCAGCCGACGGGAGAGCATACCTACTTCCTCTTGCCAAGGCTCGGACCAGTAGGCCACTTGCGGCTCCCGGCGGAGTTGATGATACTCCAGAGGGACACGAATAAAGATTTCCAGTAATCCGAACACGCGAGCAATAACAAGGTCTTCGCTGTTGAGAAACTCAAAATTACCTTGAAGCTGTCGCTCGCCGTCAAAGCTTAACCAACCACGACAGGAGATGGGAGTTCCGGCAGGCAAGGGAGGAGCATATTGCTCGAAAACCCTAACACTGAAAGGAAAAGTATGAAAATTCACCCCAAAGAACTCCGAACCCCAGTAGGCCACTAACTGGGCGGCCGCATCCAAAAGTGGCGCATCAATCTGAAAGATGGGTCTGGCAATATCTCTAAAAAAATTATCGACGCGCATCACTTCTAGATCAGCTTCAATCCCTTGCTGGCTGACCTGGCGAATATGCTTGACCCCCTGGAGTCGCGGTCCGTGGAACATACCTTCCGTATAAAGTTGCTCGTCTGACCAGCGTGACGGTTGGGAGTCCTGCCACTGGCAAGGGGTTGCTGGTGGTGATGGATTTAGTTGAGAGGTGAGCCTGACATCACCCTCAAAGACTAAACGGCGCTCGCTGCCCCGCGACGGCTGAAACAGTTGGACGTGGACATCCCAAATATCTGGTGCTAATTGCTCTTGCAGTTGGGCAACGATGTCGAGAACCAAGTATCCCCGTTCCAGAGCCAGCCAGCGATAGCTACGCACGTTGTCAACCTGACTGACCCATTGCTGTCCATCACAGAGAAAGGCAGCAGCTTCTGCGATAATTTCCATGCTGACGGTGAAGGGAATCACGGGCAAGGGAAATTCCCTAGGCTGCCGATGGGACCAGGGGCCCCCTAGCATATGGTCATAAATGAAGTCATCCCAGTGGAGATCGAAATGTCGCCGGCAGTAGAGGTAGCCTTCGCCCTTCTCAATAATCTCCCCTAGGAAAGGCCAAGCCTCTGAAAAGCTGAGGGGAACAGATTCTACATCAACCCAAGGCAGACCAACCGCTTCTTGCTGCTGATGGGAGAATGGGTTTGTATAGAAACTGCTGATCGTCCTAGCTTGACTATTGAGGAATTCTTCCATCAAATCCAAGTGACTCAAGAAGACAGGAAGACGAATATCGGGGAAGCTGGCAGAGAAACTGGGGGAAGAAATCTGCTCTTGTAAAGGGGGCTTCTCTGGGGGGGAAACCGGCAAAGTTGAGGTTAGTTCAATATTCTCCTGGACTTGGCCCTCTCTACCCGTTGCCACTGGCGGCACAGAGGGGAACTTCTGCTCAAGGGTGTGGACAAAAGCTGATGTAAGTTTCATCTTGGGCATGGTCAAGTCCAAGAGCCTTTTCTGCCTACCGTTGCCTGCTGCTTCTAGAGAGGCAGTCTCTAGGTTTACTAGGTCCACTTGCCGGTATTGGTAGAGAGGAGCAAAATTGAGGGCGCGACCGTTGACAAATAACTGGGCTAACAGATGTTGAATTTGTTCGAGACTGGAACGACGTTGGCTGTTGCTTGCCAGAACCAAGCAGTCTTGCCCGGAGAGAATATCTCTAACGAAGTTGCTAAGGTTGCTCGACGGACCGACCTCGACAAAAGTTCTGACTCCCTGTTCATAGAGGTGGCCAATCGTTTCCCGGAAGCGCACCTGGCTCGACCACTGGCTCAGGGCCAATTCTCGAATTTCTGGTGGTGTTGGCGGGAAAGGAGCGGCCGTAGCGCAAGTGTAGAGTTGGGTATGCCCTGGTCCAACGGTCAACCCCTGATAGTATTCCCTGAGAGCTTCTGCCACTTGGTTAAACAAGGGCGTATGGTAGGCACGATCAAAGGGCAGACGGGTACAGATTCCCCCTAATTCCCTGAGTTGATTGGCCGCTTGCTTGATGGCCTCTTCATTACCAAAGAGAACGGCTTGGTTAGGACAGTTGTCCATGGCTAGGTAGAGTTGCCCCGAAGATTGGGCGACCATCTCCGCCAAAATGGCAGTTTCGACAGCGCCAACAGTGAGCAGAGTCCCTCGGGGAATGCGGTCTTCTGCTGTCAAATCTAGGTAAATTTGGTTAAGTTCAAGAATTTTCTGCCCCATTTCTTGGCGGCTGGCCAGTTGGATAGTTCCAGATGCAATCAGGGCTGTATTTTCTCCCGTACTGTGACCAACCATCACGTCACACTGGATTTCCATATCTTTGAGCAGTTCGTAGAGAGCCATACTAGCAGTAAAGACTGTCTCCGTTGCCAGATCTAGGTTATACAACTCTTTGGCTGCTAGGAGGCGTTGCTCCTCGCTCAAGCCTGTGGGCGGCGGAAAAATAAAGTAACTTGGCGGATAATTCCTATTTTTGCCAAATATATCATCTAAAAAGTCGAACCAAGCCCGCACTTTCGGGAAGTGGAGACAGAGATCTGAGAGCATATTGGGGTACTGAGATCCCTCTCCCGGAAATAGGAAAGCGGTTTTACCTACTTCGGCTTCTGGATGTACCTGAGCGTAGTAAATGCCACTGCGAGTCTGGAAACGAGTCCGTCCAGGTTCTGCTAGTTTTGACTTGGCCAGTTGGAGTTTGGCTTGTAAATCCGTCTTCTCGCTGGCAACTATAGCCAGACGGTGAGGGCTAGGATTACGGTTAGCTAGGGTATAAGCTAAGTCAGAAAGGAGCAGATTGGGGGATGACTGCAGCCGCCGCTCTACCTGTTCAACTAAATCAATGAGATTGGCTGTCTCCTCTCCCGAAAAAATGAACAATTCTGTGGGCCATGAACAGGGCAGCTTCCTCTCTGGGAGATCAGGGGAGCGATCGTATTCTTCCAAAATGGCGTGAGCATCGATGCCCCCAAAACCAAAGGCATCAATACCAGCACGACGGGGTTCTTTGCTCTGTCCGTTAATCCAAGGACGGGCTTCTGTATTGACGTAAAATGAAGTCTTTTCTTCCTCTAGACAGGGGTGAGGCTGCTGACAGAGGGTAGGAGGTAAGACTTTATAATAAAGAGCTAAAGCCATTTTAATCAGACTGGCGGCTCCGGAGGCGGGAATGCAGTGGCCGATCGCTGATTTAACCGAACCAATGGCCCGGTGGGGCATCTCCCCTTGACGTTGGCCAAAGATGTGGGTGAGGGACTTAATTTCTGTCCTATCTCCCAAGGGCATCCCCGTGCCGTGAGCTTCCACAAGAGTAACTGTGTCTGGATCAATGCCGCTATTCTCGTAAGCTCGCTGGATGGCCAGTACCTGCCCTTGCCAACGGGGAGCTAACAGTCCCAAACCTTTGCCATCGCTGGCAGTGCCAATACCTTGAATAACTGCGTAGATGCGATCGCCGTCTTTTTGGGCATCAGCTAGGCGTTTGAGCACTAAAATTCCCAAGCCCTCACTGAGAAGAGTTCCGTCGGCAGACTGGTCAAAAGGCTTGATGGTAGAACGGGAGAGGGCATCGAGTTGGCTGAAGACCATGTGAACCTGGGGTGGTGTAGAGGCTTGGACTCCCCCCGCCAGCATCATGTCGCAGCGACCGCTCAACAGTTCTTGGATTGCTAAATCAACGGCAATCAAAGAGGAAGCGCAAGCTCCATCCACTAAGTAGTTAGGACCCATTAAATCGAGGCGGTTGGCAATGCGTCCAGTCACCACATTAGGGACTAATCCAGGGGACATCTCGGCATTAAAGGGGGGCAAGCTGGCCTTTAGCTCTTGGCGGATCTGGCCCAAGGTTTGGGCATCGAGAGTGGGGACGATTTGCTGTAACAGTTCTATGGTTTGATCGGCGATCAGACCATGTTGGATGACCGTGCCAAAACCCCGATTGAAGTAAGTGCCGCGCCCCAAGATAATGCCAGCTTTTTCCCGGTTGAAAGGGCGATCAAGATAGTCGGCATCTTTCAAAGCATCCCGGGCAATTTTCAGGGAGAGAAAATGATCGGGATCGCCCCCCTCAATGGAGTTGGGCATAATGCCAAATTCTAGGGGATCGAATTCGGCTATATCATCAAGAAACCCCCCTTTACGGGTATATAAGCCGCCATTGTCATCGCTAGAATTAGCAGGATTCCAGTCATCAGGGGCTTCTCGAATGGCGCTGACCTTACTGAGAATATTTTGCCAGTAGGTAGCCAGATCCTTGGCGCCTGGGAACAGTCCAGCCATGCCAATAATCGCAATCTGAGCAGGTGAGTTTGCCGAATTCATCAGAAAAATTGGGTGGGAAACCCCGTGCTAGAAGCACGGCTTTACATTGACACTCTCACCGTCACAGCGTAGCTTGACGGGAGATTCTTGTTTCATCGGGTTTGTCTAGTCCCAAGTCATCTCTGTCTTGAAACCCCGTCCAGATTCCCCTCCACAAGCATCTGTTTTAAATCCACTGACTGCCCGGCAGCAGATAACAAAACTTGATTATGTTGCGATTCCTCATTTACAAACGATGTCGCCCTTGTTGTCAGGTATTTTACTTTGGTCAAGCTTTTTGTCTGGCGAGAACCACCAATTCGCCCATCTTGGCACACCTGGGTGCGTTGGCTTTTTTATTCTAACATCAGTTTTAATGAACGCTGTATTGATCGAGGGTGGACTATTGCCGCCCAGGTGCATCGGCGGCTTCGATGCTACGGTATAGATGTCTCCCGTGAGTCGGTTTTTATGTTTAGTCGTTCTCATAAAATGGTTCTCGACCTATCAGAGTTTATAGTTAACCATATAATATACTATGCGGCTCTTCGGTTTGTGTTATGCAATGGACGGGGGTTATAAGGGATGGACCCCTTATAGAGAAAGGCATTGCTTCGATTTTGGCCAATTGTTTTCTATCTAGAGCGAACTAATCAATTAAATCTCTTGCCAGATAAGGATTTAGTCGATTTATGCCCCCCTATCGAACCATACCAAGTCCCGAAGAGCCAAACTTTTTAGGATTTTTTGCTTTTTTGTAAAAGTATTTTGTGACCCCTAAAAGAGTTCTTAGTGTAAGATTTAGTCCAGGATAAGCATAATGTTTTTTCTCTAAATGGCGAAAAATTCTCAAAGTTTGAGCATTGCCTTCATAACCCCCAATGTCTTGAGACAATTCATTTAAAACCCTTTCACCTGCATGACCAAAAGCCGGGTTGCCTAAATCATGTGACAAGGCACAAGTTTCAGTAACAATAGGATTTTTTAATCCTAAATGTCTAGCTATCCCTCCAGCAATTTGAGCAACTTCTAAGCTATGAGTTAATCTGTTTCTATGAAAGTTGGTAGGATCTATTCCTAATAATTGCATTTTGCCCTGTAATCTGCGAAATGAGGAACAGTATAAAACTCTGGCATAATCTCGTCTGTATTCGTTTCTGTTCTTGCCACGTTGATCATTAGGCACTTCGTGTTCCCTGTCTTGAAAATTACTAAGTTTTTCCTCTAAATGTTGAGCAAACTGACATAAATCTTGGTCATACATAATCAATTACTCCTCCCTAATAATTTTCATTTCCTTATCGGTCAGCCCATATAAGTGAGCAACTTTATCGTCTATCTCTGCCTCAAGTTTTGACACATCAGCAGTTTTATTATTGTACTTTATTGTCAAGATTTTATCTACCAGTTCGATAATCGGCTTCTGCTGCTCTGGGGTGGCTTTAGGAATAGGCAGTTTTTTCCAGTCATCTGGATATAGATCAGTATTACTCTTACGAACAGATTGAAGAAACTCAAAAGCAATAGAAGAGTTCATAATTGCCATAAGGAATTTAACAGCAAAACTCCTGCTAATTTTTTCTAATTCTTCACGCTTTGGTAAATTAGCACTTGATGGTTTTTCATAAATATATCTAGCGGCTTTTTTTAAAGAATTATTTTTAACATCCGATAAATTATGCCAAGAAAGGCATACTATCACTGTATGATTTGATAAAGTTTGTGCATGATCATAACATACTCGAATTTTTTTTCCTGCAATTCTTAGTATTAGTAATTTTTCATCAGCTTCATACAGTTCTGGAAAAGTAGGTCGGCGAAATAATGCTGGAGCGCGTTCAGAAGCCCACTCCAACCATTTGTATCTACATGGTAGCCAGCGATCAAGGTCTTTGCCTTCTACGAAGCGTTTAGAATGCAATTGATCTTTTGTATCTGAAACTAAATCATGTAGTTTAAATAAACCTTGAGCTAATTTTTCATGGGAATTAACAACCATGCCTACGCTTAGATAGCAAATATCTCCCAATGGTATTACGTTTACAGAGAACTGATTAGTCTGCTTATCTTCAGGAAAAAAAACTCGATAATCTAGATATTCTTGCTTAGTAGTTGATAGAATGTTAACTTGTCCAAATTGATTATAATGAACCAAACGCTCAGGTTTATAAACTTTCCCGTCTGATTTTTGAAAAAAGAATATTATATTTTTAACGGCTGCATCAAAAAACTGGAGTTTACTGAGAAAATCAAGCCTTAATATTTTACTATTTTTTACATACCATGTTTGAGCTTTCTGGGCATATTTAGCATGGCAAAAACCATCAGAAACAATCATAGTTATCAAGCCATTTTTCTTAAGTAACTTGTATCCACGCTCAATAAAGGCTACATATAAATCCCATTTTTCCCACAATGTTTCGTAGTCACCACTAGCCTCAATTTCTTTGCGCGTGGCTAAATGTTTCTCTCCACAGTCAGCCCTCACATAAGGCGGATTGCCAATCACCACATCAAACCCGCCCTTAGACTCAAATACATCTCTAAAATGGAGATGATACTGGAAGAAATTAAGCGATCGCTCTCCGCTTTCAACCTCAGATGCAAACTTAGCTAAATTAGTTAACTTATCGGCAATTTCCTTCCTTTCCTTTTCCTGAGTTCTAGAAACCTTACCTTTCATAGTTTTAATCTCGGTTTCTAATTCTTTCTGCTTACCTAACCAATACTGCTGCCGATCGCTTACCGCCACCCGAAACACATTGGCCTCAGCTTCAAGTATCTGTTCCCGTAGTCGATGACGTTCTTCCGTCTGGACATCAAAATATCTTTTTTCTAGCTCAAGTAAAGGAGCGATCGCAATCTGAATAGGAGTAACGGCTAACATCCCCTGCTGAGTTTTGGTAGGGTCTGGGATTAACTGTTCCCCGTGAATGGTAGAGATGAGGGAATCCCCACACATCAGCTTGTAGTCTAGGTTAGGCAAGGGTTCCACATCTTCTATGTTGGGGATGTCCACTACCAGAGACAGCCACATCCTCAATTTAGCGATTTCGATCGCTTCTGGTTTGATATCGACACCGTAGAGATTATTGGCAATAATATCCCGTTTCCATTGGCTGATAGTGAGACTTCCCCTAGAAACTTTCATCCCTTCCCGTCTGGCTACGGCCTGTCTCACGTTCAGGATTACCTGCATCATACCGAGAGGGAACGCACCCGAACCTACGGCAGGGTCAAGCACTTTAATGGAAGCGATCGCCTGTTTTAGACTTTTAGTCTGTTGAGGAGTCATCAACTGATTGAACTCTGAATCGGGTAAGTCAGGGTCATAATCAATCAACTTCTGCAAAACTTCTAAGCTCATCCCCGTCTCATCAGCGAGGTAACGGGACAACACCTCAGAACACATGAACTGGACGATGCCTCTGGGGGTGTAGAACGTCCCCGATTGTCCCCGTTCGTCAGCGGCCAGCATATTCTCGAATACTTTCCCTAACATCTCCGGGTCAACCGCCACGTCTTCATCCCCCGCCACGTTCTCGGCAATGGTGAAGTTGTAACCATTAAAAAAGCCGAGAATACTATCCGTATTCCCCGGGTCAAACAGCCCATTAGGTAAAATGATGGTTTCCGGTGTCGGCCGCCCCGCCGTGTCCCTAATTCCCGGACCATAATCTCGATCGAATAGACCGCCGTTGAGATAGGGAATCTTACCCCATTTTGAATCGAGATTGGGACGCTGTTGGTTCAACGTCTGGAAAAATAAGGGTTCGAGGACGCTAGTGTAATATTCTGTGTCATCGGGGTCGGGTCTTAGATGTTTGTATTGGGTAGTGAGGAAACGACGATCCCCCGCCAAAAACTCTTTCTTCTGGAGAAAGTAGAGGAACATCAATCGTCCCAATAACCTTTGGGAGAACTGGTGCAAACGGTCTGAGTCCTCAAAATAGGGGTGGTCATTGTGCAACTTTACTGCCTGCTGAACCTGATCAAACAGTTGTTTATATCCCCTATAGAAACTCTTAGTCAGCTTCTCAACATCAAAGGCTTCACACTGTACCTTGTAGAGTTCCTGCGGTGACTTATCCCTGACAGCGATCGCTTCCAATCGATCGAGGTCGTAAGCGGTAGGATTGGTACGGTCAATTAAAAGTTTTCTGATGCTGGCCTTGAGGTTCATCTTATCGTCAAAGCTCTTGCGGGGATTGACCAACATCAATTGGTTATAGTCTTTGGTTGCCAATAAGAGAAACTCGGTATCACGACGACCTACCTGAGAAGCGATCGCTTTCATGCGACTACTGGCAACACTGGGGGAAGACCACTCCTCCGGCTGCAATTGGAACAGCAACACCTGTAATCCCCCATTCCCCTGATCGGCAATCAGGTAGGCATCATAGACAGCTTCGGCACTTCTGGAAGTTAACTGCAAGTCCTCTAGGTTTAGAGGTTGCGCTTCGGCATCGTAACCTAACCGATGGAATAGGGACGCTACCCCATCGGGGCTAGTTAAAGTCTTTAAATCGTCTAGTCTTAGTAATCGTTCCGGCATTTCCCCAACTTCCAAAACTGATTTCGATTATTCCTCTTAAGCGATTGCCTACCCGCCCTTTGACAATGTATAGAGTAAATCCAACAAAACCATCAATTATTATCAATGCAATTGTCAAGGTTTACCACCTATCTCTAGGATGCCACGAATGGCGGTCAATACTTCACTTTCTCTCACTGGAAGTAAAGTAGTACAGAGTTATCCCCTAGTAAAGATTGGGGGGAACTATAGTTAAGAAAGGGAACTGGGAATCGGAACGATGATCGAGCGACACAGAAGGAGATTGGCTAACGGGGAGGAGCGGGTCTATACCTACGGGGTTGGAGCGGACGGTGAGCGTCAGTCTTTGTCGATCCGTTCCGTTGATGATTCCCTTTCAATCCCCTGCTATAGACGAGCAGAAAAAGAGCGGGTGGTGGCCGCCCTACTAGCCAATGCCAGTTTGTTGGTGGTGGGGGAAGCTGGTGCGGGAAAGACCTTTTTAGCGGAGCGGGTGATCGAGGACTTGTGGGGGCGGGGGTTTCCGGTGGCCGCCCCTGCCATCGGCACGGTCAAACAGATGCTTCTGGAAATCGCCGGGGATTTGGAGGTAGATACGGAGACGCTAGAGGGCAAACCGATGACGGCACAACAGTTACAGGAAACCATCGCCGAATGGTTAGAGGGTAACGTCGCTTTTCTGGTCATGGACAATGCCCACAGGTTCCCCGTTTCCCTGCGTTGTTGGTTGGAAAAACTGCATTTACAGGGACAGCCGATATTATTGTTGGCTACTTACCCCCCGGCCCGAGATATTTTTTTGAAGCTTCCCCGCATCGAATTGGAAGCTTTACCAGAAAAGGCGATCCGCGAAATCATGGAAGGGGAAGCAAACGATTTGGGATTGCAGGTGACACCGGGTAAACTGGCCGATTGGCAACAACGGGCGATCGGTAATCCCATGTTAGCGAAACGGGTGGTCAAAGAGGAATATTTAGGATTGGAGGGTAATAATTACGACCATACTCAGTGGATCGACGGTACTCCCCTACTAATCGCTGTTCTCATGGGTTTTATGATTCTCAGATTCTTGGGACTCGGTTTCAATAACACCAGTCTTTATCTGATCGGCGGGATACTGACCGTGGCGGTGGGAATCGTCAGGTTGATGATTTATTCGTTACCCCGACAGTCTAACCGTTTGGGACGCTGACTTCATCCTACCTTAGTAGTTTGGTCTGTCACATATAGTTCCGCTAAACTGAAAGAGTTGAGCTTAATCAACTGACCTATGACCATTGCGATCGACCAACCAATAGAACAAAAGCAACTCAGCTTTGACGAGTTTCTCGCTCGATTTGCCCTGAGCTACGTCGAAGGGTACGGTGACGATAATCGCTACGAACTAATCGATGGAGAGGTGTTCGATTTGGAACCGACGGGTTTGCATGAAGAAGTCGCGGCTTGCATTACCACAAAGGTCTGTGTCCAGATCGATAAAACAAATTTACCCTGGTTTGTTCTTCAACGGGGATTATTGCGTCCTTCCCACCTTAGTATGACGGCATTTCGACCTGACGTTGCGGTTGTGGATCGAGATGAACTTAGCAAAGAACTACTTTGGTCTAACCAGTCGATTCTAACGCTGGGGAGTTCGATTAAATTTGTGGCGGAAGTTGTCAGTAGCAACTGGCAAAACGATTATGCCCGCAAAGTTGAAGATTACGCCGTTTTAGGCATTCCTGAATATTGGATTGCCGATTATGCAGGATTGGGCGGGACTCGACATATTGGTAAGCCCAAACAGCCCACTCTATCCATCTGTACGCTAGTGGATGGAGAATATGAAATTCAGCAGTTTCGAGGCAATCAGACTATAACTTCCACCATTTTCCCGGTGCTGAAATTAACGGCCGAACAAGTGTTAAGGGCTGGTGGATAAAAAGCCAGAGATTTATCGAAAAATTGGGTTTAAAGCCTGCCCCTTTTAGGACGGCTTTGTGTTAAGTAAGCGGAAAATCAGATGTGTGTGATACGCGAACTTACCGTTGGACAAAAGCTAGTGTCACCAACCTATTTCTGGTTGCTAAACCTTAAATAGGGCAATTAAGCTTTTTTTAGGCGGCCGCAGAAGTATCAACATAATTTATAGACTCCGTGGACACGCCCTTATTGTCCCGTTCTAACCACCGACTAAAAATCTCGTTGCGTCCGTCAAGGTTTAGCCCTGCCAAACTGTAAACCCGACGGCGATCGAGTCTTGACCCTAACCGACCACAGCAGGAAAGTTTAAGCCCGAACTTCCCTAGCACTCGTTGTAAGAATCTGATAGGAGTATCCTTTTCGCCTATGGTTATTCCTAAGCAGGTTCTAATATCCTTTTTGTAGGGGATAACTAAGGTTTCGTACCATTCTTGTAAGTCTTCATTGGCGAACGTTTGATCGGCATCTAAAAACTCTGGAATTCTGATAATTTCTAAAACTAACAAGGCAGGGATTAAGCTTTTAGTGAAATCGGGAAGAAAAACACGACCGTCCGAGTTCTTTCCTAATTTCTCCATTCTTTTCTGTTCTTTGTGCTTTATAAAGGGTTTTCCAACGGTCAGGTAATAATGAAGGCTTAATTCGCTAAACCATCCTTCTGAGTCCCTTTTGATGTGGGTAGTGGTAATGTTTTCCGTAAGGTATCGCCGGCATAATTGCCCTTTTCTTAGCTGATAGCGCTGATCGGCAGTGCGATCGCTTAGATTACTCAATTTTTCCAGTTCATCATCGCTAGGGTTAGGGGCGGCGGCGATCATTTCTCGTTCCGTTTCGAGGGCTTCCTCTCTTGTTAGGGTCATCATTAAAGATACTTCATCCGTTATCGTGGGGTCGTCATCGGGATTGTCGCCGACGGGGAATTGATAGCCTTCGCCGAGTAGTCGTTCTACAATGGCATCCCTATATCGCCATGCTTCGCTATTACAGGTTATCGCATAATCGACCCAAGTTGCGATGAGAATGGCATTTTCCCCCTCAAACAAGGAAATATGATCAAGGTCGCTTAATTCCTTGAAAATAACGGTCGCTTTTCGTTTTTCACCTCTTAACAAGTCCCTAGCGTTAGAACTGCCGTTCCCAGTGAAATTCGCATGAGTTTTGGGAGCGAATAAATGTCTCGGAACGTCGGAACGAACCCGATCAATTGCCTGACAGACTCCATCGACCGACTGACTACCCGAAGAAAAACACCAAACAGAATCAAAATCGCTACGGTCGATGCTTATCCCAGTTTCTAAAATCGGGCTAACTATGGGAATGTCGATCTCTTGGAGCAATTCTTTAAGGTTGTCTTCTATCCTGTAGGCTTTATGATTGGGTTCGGCTGTTGTCTCGGAGTCGATCGCTACAGGTTTTCTGACTGGACAATGTTGAGAAATGATCGTTTGCAAGTTTTTACTACTGGTCTTAGATGCGGCCGTTTGGGAGCCGGTGATGATGTAGGGACGGCCTCCCTTGTGGATGTGGTCCAGCAATACGGCCAGCATTTTGGCTTTAGACTCATAGACTGCCAGTGATCGAGGAGTTTCCCTGATATAGGTATTTTGTACTATCCAACTCTCTACTGGTATCCCTAGAAGCTTCTGAATAAAAATGATTGATCGCTTAGTTAAATAAGCATCGCATAAAATAATTTTCCCACCGCCAGCGATCGCTTCCCTGAGTAAATCCCTGAAAGTCTCTAGGATAGCTACCCGATAACGTTTCAAGCCGTCAAGGGAGCTATTAAGCAGGTAGTCTAATGATTGTTCAATCTCATCTAAAGGAATATAAGCACCGTGCCAATTTTCAGGCTTAAATGGTGGGTTAGCTTGAGAATGTAAGCTATTAAAGCATAAAGCATAGCCTAGATAGCTTTTGGTATCGCTTTTATCAGTTCTGTAGTCGATCCCCAAGCGTTGGCATAATTCCGATAGCAATTTAACCCGATGGCCGATAGGGAGAACCGCTATTCCTTGAGAGCTTGCCCGCTCTGCGATCGCTCGTAATATCTCGGTTTTTCCCGTTCCTTTCCCTGATTTAATGCAGATAATTTGAGCATTTTCAGGGATTTTAAGGTCTTCTAGGGTTAAAAACTGCTGATTAAGCGATATATTGACTATATCCGATATATCTCTCTTATTTTTTCCCTTCCAAGTATCAAAAGGAATAGCGTTATCGAGTATTTCTAGGGCATATTCCCGGCCTTTTTTGGCATGAATATCATCGATCCCTTTTCCGTTTTTTGGGTCCCAGACAGCAACATGAGGATGCCCGCCAGCCTTTTTGATAGCGATCGCCAGCTTATAAATTCCAGACTCAACCTTTTTAATGGTTGAGGGTTTCAAGTCGCGGTCAAAGGCTATGTTAACCCGTCTCCCTTTGACATAAAGCTGCAATTCAGGGAGCAAAAATAACGGTTTATCTATTCCATTCTCATCCTTATTTTTTGCCCCGCATTGGCAGCCGTATAAGCTAATCGCCGGTTGGTTAAGGGAGACGACTGACAAGGCTTTTTTCCCCCCTTCTGTCAGGGCTAGGGGTATTTCAGGATGATCGAGAAACCATTCCCAGAAAGTCTCATCCTTACCCGGCGGGGTCAGATTATGGGATTGTGCGATCGCTCTGGCAATGCGATCGGGAACAGGGGAAAAGTAGGCCTTATCACCTATTCCTTTTGGGGCCAAGTATTGGCCTGATTTTTTCCCGTCCTGGGCATCCCCAAAAATCTTAAGTTGCCAGGCCTCACCGGTTTCTTGCCGGAATACGGCCGCTAAAAGGTTTGGTTTAGCCTGATCGGTAAACCGGGTGTAGCGATACCCTAGAAGATCGGCGATCGGAGTTCCCAAAACCTCGCGGGTAACGTCATCGATTAGTATGTCCGGAATAATCTCGATCGCCGTGTCGAATACGTCAAGAGCGATCGCACTACCTTCTAAAAATTCTTGTCTGATTTCAGAGAGATAGGCTTTAAACATGGTGGCCTCCCATCATTTCCCGATAGAGGGTTAGGGGAGTAGTCCCATGATATCCATTTGTCGAAAAAATCAAAAATAAGTTTTTTTCGGCTATAGTCCGCTCTAGTAAAGGGGTTGAGCTACAATTGCGGGGGGAAGAAAAAGGCTTGACAACGGCAGATGTGCTGCACAATAGCCCATTTTTAGTTAACATTTAATTGTATTTAATGTTTTTGGTCCCCCTGCGTCTCCAAACGTTGGGGGTTTTTACTGATCAAGAGAAAGTCCCTAAGCTATATCGATTATACCGTCAATGTTTCGGGATGAGTTGCCTATCAGCTGGCTGCCGAGAAAACACCCGTTCTAATTCTTTTCCCGAACTTGAGACCTCACCACCGTAAACCTCAAGACTTTTCACTGGCTCAACTGGTCGTACAAATGTTCTAAATTAGAAGCAAAGGGTGAGATCGTCGCTTGACAGATCGGCTTCTCAAGGCAAGGTCTTCCAGAAAAAATCTGGCAATCAGCCCACGGAAAAAAAGGTTGAGAAACTGGGTGAATTAAACGGTTAACTTTGGGTTTTAGATTCGGTCGGGTTATCAGTTAAGTACCTAAGCAAAATTAATTACACATTTCGATAAAGCTTTTGCCTCTTGCCTATTGCCTCTTGCCTGTCTTCACTAGGAAATTTATTTTGCATGACTACTTATCGTAGTTGTCAGTTTACCTATTACCGATCACAGCCAAAAACCAACCTTTGCCGCTCGATAATTTAATTATAATTTACAATTCTCACTTCCCAATTCAGAACTGATAAACTATAATTTGTAATCTATAATTCACAATTTATAATTCATAATTTATAATTCATAATTTATATGATGAGCGTCACTCATATAGCCTTTTCGGTAGCTTTGACGAGTATAACGTTGGGAACCGCCAATCCGGAGATATTGGGCATAGCGGCGATGGCGGCCTTGTTGCCAGATATTGACACGGGCAAAAGCTCGATCGGAAGGCTCTTGTTTCCCGTCAGTGGTTGGCTAGAAAAGAGAACGGTTCATCGGGGCATAACCCACAGTTTCTTCGCTTCAGGTGTCGTCACCCTTGCGGCTTATCCCCTGTCCCTACTGGGTTATAGTCAACTCTGGTACGGTCTGATTCTCGGTTACTTTTTCGGCTGGTTTGCCGATGTTTTTACTAAGTCGGGAGTGCAGGCGTTTTATCCCGGTCGGGGAAGGATGATCATCCCCAGAAATCCCCGTTTGAGGTTGGCCACGGGCAGTAATGCAGAGTGGTTCCTGCTGTTTATTCTTGTGGTCGTCTCGGTTCTGAGTATTTCTATCAACAGTGGTGGTGGTCTGATTCGCGGGTTCAATCAGGCATTGGGTTTGCCGTCGGGAGCGATCGAGACGGTGAACGAGGATGCTTCCCGCTATCTGTTGCGGGTTAGGGTTCAAGGGAGAAATGCCATTACCGAACAGCCGGTGGATGCCACCTACGAGGTAATCGAACCGTTGACCGTTAGCGATCTGCTGGTCAAGGACGAAGGGGGAACGGTGTACCGACTGGGTTCGAGTCAGGAATCTCAGATCATCGCCTCCCGCCTTCGGGTGGAACGGGTCGCACCAGTCCAAGTAAAGATCGAAAATATCTTCTTGGAAGATGAATATTTAGATAGGCTCGCTAATTTAACGGGAAGGGTATATTTAACGGGAACGCTGACCATTGCCGATGGTTCGGGTCTGAGTTTGCCCAGTCAAGCCGACCGTTTCGATACTATTACCCTACAACCGGGTAACATCGCCTACGCCCGACTTACCGCCGCTAGTCCCCAGTATGCGATCAACAAATTGGGAGAATACAGCGTTTCAGGTCATCTCATCGCTAGGATCATAAATGTTCAATAAACAGCAGAAACCACTACCCAACGCCGTTTTACGGGCCCCCAATTCTCCCCTATCGGACGAATCATCGCCACCGTCTGGCATCCTTCTGGGGGATAACTGTTATTGGAATCCGGGTCATCTCCCCAACGGTCACATCGTCGCCATCGGTGCATCCGGTAGTGGCAAAACCCAGACCCTCAAAGCGATTGCCTATTCTCTCCGACAGACCTATCCCGATATTCAGTTATTTATCATCGATTTCCACGGTGATCAGGAGATTATCGGTGAAACTTGTTATCCCCTGCACATGGCCAGTTCTCACGGCATCAATCCCCTGATTGTCAATCTCGATGCTGAAGGGGGTGGTCCCCATCTACAGGCGATTGCTGTCACCACCACCCTCAAACGTTCTTTGCAGTTGGGACCCAATCAGGAGGGTTTACTGTTGGAAATATTGCAATTTTGTTACAACCGGCGGGGTATCAGCCAAGAACAACCGACGAGTTGGACAAGGGAAGCGCCCAATTTTACCGATTTGCAGCAGGAGATCGAGTCGCGGGTCGAGAGCGGCTGTAAGGAATCGCAAAAACTGAAACTGAAACTGATAGCCACCTTCACCTACGGTGTCTTCTGCCGTCCCCAACCCGACTTCACCGAGAAACATATCCGCATCGACCTCTCGAAATTACCGCCGGAGATCGGGGCGATTGCCGCCGAATCCTTGGCCTGGCAATTGATGAACCGACACCGCCTCTTGGGAGAAATCGAAGGGAAGTTACCCCGTACCTACCTATTCATCGATGAGGCCAAGGAATTGCGGAAAAGTCGGGCCTGTGACCGCATCATCGCCGACGGTCGTAAATACGGGCTGGGTTTGGTGTTGGCATCCCAATCGGAACGACATCTCAGCGACGACGTGATCGGTAACTCCTCTACCAAGATCGTTCTGCCAGTGGACCAATCGGAAGTAAAACGGGTGGCCGCCAAATTCCGTTTCGCCGAGAAGAAAGTAGCCGAGTTAGTACCCTTGACCGCCCTATGTCGTTTCGGCAAACAGGCAGAAATGACCAGTATCTTTCCTTATCACCGGAGGGTAGAAGATGGTTAGCACTCTTTCTAGGTCAAAACCCCACCAGCGACGCACTGAGACGGTTTTCGCTATCCTTGACGACGCACCAGCCGGTACGACCTACGAAGGTCTGATCTCGTTGGTACGGGAGAAAACGGGTAAGGGTTGTTCCCGCAAGCTGATTAGTCGCTGGAAACGCGAACGCACGGGAGAAACCGTCTCGGAAATCCCGACCGTTTTAGAAATTCCAACTGTCTTGGAAACCCCGACCGTTTTGGAAACGATCGCTTCTCAAAAAACACTTAGACAAAGTTCAGTGTTTACCCTGAGAGAAGCCGATACTTCCCCCATTGTCCCCATAATCGAGAAACACAGCGAGAAAACAAGCGAGAGTGTTGCCCTGAAAGAAGCCGATACTTCCCCCATTGTCCCAGAACTCTTATATTCCCCCCGTCCTGATTTCTTTCGTTATCTGACCGTTGCCGCCGCCGTCATCATCGCCCTAGTCGGTTGCAGTTACACCACCGCCCAAAAAACCCCCAGCACCCCCGTTACACCTGTTACCCCTGTTACCCCTGTTACCATTCCCTCCTCTCCGAAAAAAACCCACTCCAACGTACCGAGAGAGATCAAAATCCGATTGACCCTTACCACCCCCGCAGATCTGCGGGTCAAACAAGGTTCTCGGATCGTTGCGGGTCAGATACTAAGCGATCGCATTACCGAGAGACAACGACTCCAAACCCAACGTCAACAGTTGGAACTCTCCCTAAAAAAGTTACAGATTCCCTTCCCCGAACTCACCTTACCTTCACCACCCCCAACATTAAATAAACTTCCCCCCGTTTCCTACCGGCAAGAAATCGCTCATATTACCCTGAAAACGGGAGAATTCAAACAGATAGAGACTAAAATAACCCAACAAAAACAGAAAATTTCTCAATTACTAGCCCTTCCCTCTGCCCCCCTTATCAAGGGGGGATTAAGGGGGGATCCCGTTAATGTCGCTTCTCTACCCACTTTTGTTACTATCGACTCTCAACCTTTACCCCCTTATCAAGGGGGCCAGGGGGGATCCGTGGAGACGATCATCGAGCATGAACGGGCGAAACTCTCCCAAATGGAAACGGAACGGGAACAGGCAAAAATACAACTGGAAATCGCCCGTGCCGCTTTATCAACCGCCAAGGAAAAGCGTCTTCAGGAAGAATACCAATTGGCTCTAGAAGAAAACCGACGGGCGATCACCCTTCAGAACCAACAACTAGAAGTGGAGAAACAGAGGGCGGTTCGCGCCGCACAACTTCAGGAACGGGAATACAACAAAGCGGTGATCAGGACGAGAATACAGGAGATCGACGATGCACTGGTTCAATTGGCTACGGTTAAGGCTCCCTACCCCGGAACGGTCAAACGGCTTAAATGGCAGGGTCAGGATGATCGCCTTCTCACTGTCGAGCTTACTGTTGATGTTGACCCTGAGCGAAGCCGAAGGGTTGACTCCCCTACAGGCCGCTCCGCTTCCCTGTCTCGATAGCGGTAACGATTGTCTCCGTACCCTCACCGAAGCGGCGATCGAACGTTCCCCTGAATTGCAGACCCTCGACGAGCGCATCGCCCTGATCGATCGCCGGTTACAGTTGGCTGGACAACGTATCGACCAAGCCAACGCCCGACAATGGACAGGTTATCTCACCACCGACCCGATCGCCATTCTGCAAAATATCTTTGGGGGTGGTCAGGTACAACAACAGAGGATGGCCATCACCGACCTCGAAATCAGGGCGGCCGACCTAGAGGCGGCCAAGGCTGAATTGGAACGTCAACGGGCTGCCAAACGCTCTCAACTGGGAGAACAGGTCTTAACGCTGGTGATCGCCTACGAAACCGCCGGCGATCGAGAACGGGCGATATTAGCCCAACTGTCCAATCACGACCTCTTGACCCGAATTACCGAGATCGATTACCGTCTGGGCGGTTCATCCACCGAAACCTATCTAACAAGAATCGCCCAACGAGAACAGTTAGAGATTCAGTGGAACCGTTACCGTCTCGAACGGGAAACCGCTAAACGACAACTTCTATCCCTGACCGGGTTTTCCGCTCCTGAAACCACTGGGTAATGGGTTGATATTGTGAAATTGTAAATTTTTGTGGAGAAGTGCGGTCAGAACTAGAAATCATCGCTAGTCTTTTACAAGAGTTCCGTTATTTTAACTTACTGTCAGGAATTTAGTTAAACAAGGTTTTTGGCAATATGCTATGGCTAACACGCTTTTGGGCGTGATATAGCTGAACTTCCCCCATACATATATACCATAATAGCCGAAAACCCTTATCCATCAATGGATGCACCCCCTTAACTTTTCTTAATGTACCCATGTAATTTTTAATATTTCTTAATGGACAAGAATTCTCTCCATTTGCTAAAATAGTGGTCATGTATATAGAAAAAGTTCCTAACCGTAATTCCCCCCCCGCTGTTCTTCTTCGGGAGTCCTACCGAGAAGGAGATCAAGTCAAAAAAAGAACCCTGGCCAATCTCTCAAAATTACCCGATGATATTATCGACAATCTGAAACTGGCTCTTAAAGGGGCAACACTGTCCATGAATGAAGGCATTCCCAATCATTTTGAAGTGATTAGAAGTCTTCCTCATGGTCATGTGATGGCTATTTTAGAGACGATTAAAAAATTAGGTTTAGATAAAATAATCAGTGAAAAATCCTCACGAATCAGAAACTTAGTGGTGGCGATGATTGTGGCAAGAATCATCAATCCTAAATCGAAACTAGCCACAGCGAGAGGGTTTAATAGCGAGACTGGCAGTCAGAGTTTAGGACAATTGTTAGACTTAGAGAAAGCCGATGAAGACGAATTATATAACGCCTTAGATTGGTTATTAGAAAAACAAGAGAAAATTGAGAAGCACCTAGCAATTAAACACTTAGAATCAGGAACATTAGTCTTGTATGATGTCACTTCTACCTACCTAGAAGGAAATGGTTGTGAACTGGGAAAATATGGTTATAATCGAGATAAAAAGAAGGGGAAAACTCAGATAGTTTTTGGGTTGCTCTGTTCAGCCAAGGGTTGTCCGATAGCGGTAGAAGTATTTGAAGGAAACACCTCAGATGGTGCTACTTTAAGCGGACAAATTGAGAAAGTCAGAAAGGGTTGGGGGATTGAGAATGTTGTCTGGGTAAGCGATAGAGGAATTTTAACCAACTCGAAAATCAACGAATTAGTAAAACCCATAGAAGGATTAGACTATATTACTGGTTTAACTAAGCCTCAAATTCGGAAATTGGCTGAGGTAGAAGTGATTCAATTAGGATTATTTGATCAGGTAAACTTGGTGGAATTTGAGAGTGAAGATTATCCCGATGAAAGATTAATTGCTTGTCGTAATCCCTTCATTGCCCAGAAAAATCAACTACAAAGAGAGGCATTATTAGAAGCGGTAGAGAAGGAACTAGATTTGATTGTTCAGGCGACTCAAAGGGAGAAAAGAGCTTTAAAGGGTCAAGATAAGATAGCTTTGAGAGTGGGCAAGATTCTTAATCAGTTTAAGGTCAATAAATACTATAACCTAGAGATAACAGAAGAAGGCTTTTCTTATCAGCGTAAGCTGGAATTAATCGCTCAAGAAACGGCCTTAGATGGTGTGTATGTGTTAAGAACTTCTCTGGAGTCAACTTTGATGGATGCAGCGACGACGGTTAAAGCTTATAAAAGTTTGTCTCAAGTGGAGGAGGCATTTCGCTGTTATAAGTCAATTGATTTAAAGGTACGTCCTATCTATCATTATAAGGGTGATAGAGTCAAAGCCCATATCTTTTTATGTATGTTGGCTTATTATGTGGAATGGCATTTAAAACAGTCTTTGGCTCCTTTGTTATTTGAGGATGAAGAAATTGATGATAGTTCTCTGAATGTGATTAAGGCGAGTCGCAGTGAATCGGTGCAATCTAAAGAGAGAAAAAAACGGAATCAAGAGAACTTTCCTGTGCATAGCTTTCGGACTTTGTTGGAAGACCTGGGGACAATTTGCTTGAATACAGTAGAATGTACGATTAGGGAGGGAAGTTATCGTTTTTCTAAGATAACTCGACCGACCCAACTGCAACAAAAAGCGTTAGATTTATTAGGGGTTTCCCTGATTTGTACCCACTAACGGGGCGGCGGAAATTCTCTTAATCCCTCCTACAGCTGGACTTCCCCCGTATAAACATACTAGCTATGGCCAAAAGTCTTACAGAGCCTGAGTTAAAGCAGTATAATACTAATGGACTACTGGACACAAAATCCTGAAGTCCTTACGCTGATAGGGTTTGAGGCAAAAATTTTCAAATTTGACCTTTCGACCATTATAGCTTGTTTCGGGGCAGAAAACCATCAAAAACATGGCTACAGAGGGAATCGCTGACTCTAGAGATTAATGACACCATCTGTTACAATGAGGTTAGCGATCACTATACAGCCAACTCTAGGTCATCGCTCTACTCCAGATACAGTCAACGGTACAGCCATTTTCAAGCGAAAAATGTACCCAGTAGCCTCTTTTCAATTTTTTCTGAGAAGCGACCTGCGGTAAGGGTTTTGTTAATTTTTTAGTATTTCTGTATGGGGGAAGTCCAGTTATTACATCTGGTTTAATAAAGCTATTTGATGTAAATCAAATTCTTCAACACGAGAACGACCCAGAAATTTTGGATATGCTTCAAGAGTACGGCTATTCATGAAATTTGTACCGACTTCTATTTACCACCTCACCTCAACCGTGGCACTGGCATCATTGCCGAACACATCGACTAACCGGACAGCGATCGCTGCCCATATCCCTAACAACTGCATTTGGAGCAGTATCGATCGCCGGTTCGACTGGGAAAAAATCGCTAGGGGATGCGATCGATAGAACAAGGGGAAGCGAAATCTAGGTTAGCTTTCCCGTCACGTTTTGCTTTTCTGGTTTCTGTGTGGAATTAATTTCTAGCTTTCTTGTTTGTGGCTTAGTAAGGTTGAGAATTAGTAGGCTAATTTCAGAAGTAATAGAAAGGGAGCAATCAGGGGAAGTAATTGACGTTATAATTAGCCATAGTTTTCCGTCAAAATTGGATTTTGTCTCTTGAAACTCTGATTAATCGGTTTTTAGAGCTAATTTTGACTATTGGTCTAATCTGCCGCTATTCTTTGCTGTGACTGACTTATAAATTTTTGGAGATGTCTATTATAACCAAAAAAGCGATCGTAATATATAAGTGATCTCACTAACATTGTTCTTCAGTCTTATATCTGCGAATAGCACTGTTCATCAGGTTAATCTGCTCTGCGTGAAATGAAGGGGGCATGGCACCATGAGTCGTGTAGTCTAATCCATCGTGCATGACATCTGTTGGTAATTCAGAGTGATCTAAACCTAAGGTATGACCAATCTCATGAGCAATCGTGTTGGCAATTAAATTAGATAGACTACTAATACTAAGATTGCCTCTACAAGAAGCATAAAAAACTTGATCGATTCTGATAATTGCATGACCAGTAACTTTACCTAATAAGAAGCTCGCTACTCCTAAATAATCTACTGGCTGACTGTCAGCAAATACATAAACATGAGTAAATTTATCTTGCCATTCCTGACTGTTAGGTGGTTCTGTAGTAAGAAAAACCTGAACACCTCTGAATGCACCATACAGTCTGGAAAAAGCTTCCATAAAAATTGCACTCATGGTTTCTTGATATTCGGGTAAGACTGCCATATTTGAAATATCTATCCAAATACAATGGCGACTTTTTTCTGAAAAATTTCGCAAGGGAAAACCGCAGTTAGGACAAAATTCCCATTCTGCTTGAAGGCGCAATCTACAAGATTGACACCTGAGTTTAATTGGTCTAGTGAGATCTATACGCTGAGATAGAGATTGTTTGAGCTTGCGGTTGTATTTAGTTAAGTCGAGTCGTTCAAATAAAGATGACATAGCTTTCCTTTACTAAGCATAAGAACCGACAATTTCTCCTAATCCGTTGACACTAACTCCATTTCCAATTGCAGCTAACTTCCACTCGTCGTTATGTTGGTATAACTCTGCCATAATCATTCCCGTAGCACCTTTGTATTCATTTCCTGATAGATTGTAGCGAGCAAGCTCTTTGTTGTTAGACATATCTACTAATCGTACAAATGCGTTTTTTACTTGGAAAAAGTCTTGTTTTCTGGCTATACAGTCATAAATATTGACTGTAAAAACCAGTTTGGTAATTCGTGATGGCACTAAGGAAAGATCAACAATGATTTGCTCATCATCTCCCTCTCCTGCCCCCGTCAAGTTATCTCCTAAGTGAGTGATTCCTCCCGATCGATGCTTGAGATTGCCAAAATAAACTATATCGTCCTTGTCTCCAACTTTTCCGTTACTGCCCAAGCAGATTACTGAAGCATCTAGGTCGTAGTTCGGTCTGTTACTAAATGCGCCGAACAAGCCACCCCCAGTTTGTTCCACTACATCCCATCCTAGTCCACAAATAATTTTTTTCAGACCAGGTGCCTCTTTTGTCAGGGAAATACGTTGCCCTTTCTGTAAATTGATGGCCATAATTTGAACTTTCCTTAGCTATAACGATCTAGCAATGCTTGCAGCCCTCCTTGATAGCCAGAACCCACCGCGTTGAGTGACCATTGCCCATCTTTGCGATAGAGTTCTGCCATGATTAGGGCGGTTTCAATAGAATAGTCTTCTACTAAGTCGTAGCGTACAGCCTCTTGTTTGTTCTGAGCATTAACGATACGTACAAAAGCGTTTTGTACTTGTCCAAAGTTTTGGCGACGTTGCTGTGCCTCGTGAATCGTTACTGTAATAACAATCTTCTTAACTTCTTCTGGTACTTTCTTGAGGTCAATTTTAATAACTTCATCATCCCCTTCACCAAGTCCTGTTAAGTTATCCCCAGTATGTTGGACTGATTTGTTTGGATCAGGGCTGAAAAGATTGTTGTAGAAGATAAAGTGTTTATCTGAGATTAGCTTTTCATTAGCTCCCAACAAAAACACCGACGAATCTAGATCGAAGTCCGATCCAGTGTCAGTGGCTTTGACATCCCATCCCAATCCTACAAATACTTCTGATAATCCAGGAGCAACTTTTTCTAGCGATACTCGTTGTCCTTTTGTTAATGAAACTGCCATAAAATACTCTCCTGGTCAATTGCGTATTGAATGAACTTTACAGTTAAGTCGGAGGGATTTTTCCTGATTTGTCAAGACCTAGTTGGTCACAAAATAAACCAGGACTAATATTACTTTACCCCCCTGTTTTTGTCAAGTGTAAACCAACAGAAATTAACAAAAATTTACATAGAGAGCAGGGTTTAACTGAAAATGGTGGTTATATTGAGCCGCAGGAACAACCGAAGCATCCCGATGATTTACCGTAGTGACTTCATTATAAACTTCGGGAGCATCTCACCTTTGTAACCCCTAAATCAGGTTTTATGTCAAGCTATTTTAAAAGCCTTGCTAGAAACCAGTTTTAGGGACAAGTATAATTACTCACTTGCATAAATGAGATGCTCCCTAAACTTCTTGGGGAATGATAATTTAGCCAAAGAGTTTTTGGAGTAAGTTAAGTTGACCAACTTTGCCTTTTTCTCATACTCTCAAATCCCTAGTAAACCCTGAAACCCGATGCCAAGCTTGCCCATCTTCTTCTATATCAACGGGCATTATATCCTTCCAAGAACTCCAATAACTTTTCTTCCCAAGGGTTCAGGTAGGGACGTTTCAAAGAACCCAACGTTTCTAGAATAGCCCTCACCGTCTCCTCTTCCCCTAACGACCGGAGATGAACCAGACGATCGCTCAGTTGTTGCATCTTTTGCCGGTGGTCGGGGGAATACTGCAAATCCCTTAAATTCTCCTCTCTAACGGTATATTCACCGTTCCAAGCCCGCACCAGACAGGAAAATTCTCTCACCTCGATCACGATACACCAACAACCACCCAATCCTCTCAGTTCGGGGTTATCTTTGATCAGGATTTCGCAAACATCACCGACCCGGTAGGGTATGGGAATTTTGGTTCGCTCCCGGATGCGCTGTACAATATCCTTGACGATGCGACCAGACGGCACTTTACCACCAGCAGCTTCTACCGCCTGCTGCCACACTTCTCTCTGTTGGTCTGGTTCTAGTTGGATCAAAGGGCGCACTTGTCTTTCATTCGTCGGTAGAACTTCCACCAATGGTGGAACTTTATCACTAGAGTCACCCAAAAGTTCCACCATTGGTGGAACTTTTGCTAATAGATTGTCAACCACACCGGTAGCCTCGATCAGTTGGTACGAGCGCGACTGTTTCATCCCGAATCGGTCTTGAACGTACTCCTCAAAAGTCTTGTGGGTAGAACGGTACAGTCGTCTATCCCGCAATTCCTTCAAGGCTGTTCCCGCTTCGTAGAAAGCCCTTTCTACCTTGCGTTCCCAGAACAGACGTTGACGTTCCTCTTCTGGTGTCAGGTCATCGACCACCTCTACCCGTACCGATTGCGGGGGAAATAGATCCAGTTCTAAGTTGACCGCCCCTTCCGGTTCGGGTGGCAGCCGTTTACGGTTCTTTTTAGCCCAATCATCCAGCCACGCCCGGGGCGAGGCGAACTTGGTGGTGGCCTTAACGGGAATATCGAGGACAAAACCGTTCGCACTGACGGTGCGCTTGGCACTAAAAGAATTGTACTCAAAACGCCACTCTAACCCGTAGGCTGTCCAGATTTGCGGAGAGCGAGACCAGATGCTCACGCCGTTACCTCCCGACTACATTACTATTTACAGTCGCAAAGTTTGTTTTTTTCAACCAGTGATATTAATATTATAAGTGATAAAATAGACGATAACAATAGTTTTTCTGAGAGGTTTTGGACGTGGTGAAACAGAAGAAAGCGGTGATGATTCCCGTCGAGATGGTCGAGACTATCTCATGGTCCGAGGAATCGGGATTGAAGTTAAAGGAGATTCGGGAGGGACAGGGACTATCTCGAAACAAGTTGGTAAATAAGATTAGGGATGCCGGTCGGGACATTTCACCCCAGCACATCCAAAAGTTGGAGACTGGTTTCAAGGCGATAACAGGAGAAAGTCAAACGGCCAAGAGTGTCGGCACGGCTACCCTCCGAGCGATTCTCGACGCTTTGGATTACCCGATCGATCGGTTCCTCACCGAAATCGGTCACAAGTAAACCTAATTTTGCCTTTTTAATCCCCGAACTAAACCGACGATAACTTCCGAAATTCTCTTGGTTCCAATTGAAGCCTTTTTTTAAGGGACTATACTGGATTTATCCGTTAGTTCCGCATACCCTTCAACTATTCCAGCTTTTTGTCCCCTCGATTCGGTATTTATTTTTTATTCTTAACCCCTCGGAGATGAAAAATTATGCAAAAAGCCGCCTCCTTACCCGATCGCTACCGAATAGGAAAAACCCAGTTTTACGAACGCCGTCAGCACCTGATCCGCTTGGGTTACGCCATGGAAGCCGAGAAACACGGTCGAAACAGCTACTACAGTGATGAACAGGTGCAAATATTCGATGACCTAAACACCTACTATAAGAAATGGGGTACTCTCGAAGGTTTTCCGAGTGCTACCCCCGAAATCGCTGATAAACAGACCAAAACCGAGAAAAATTCCCCCGTAACTAACGCCCAGACGGGATTAGTTCAGCGAGAGAGTGAAAAAGTCATAAACGATTCCGTCGATACCGAAGAAATCTTCGTTGATACCAATCCCTTAGAGGACATTCAAGAGGATAATTTTCGTCGTGTGGATGAGGCCGCCCAGTTTGCCGCCGCCCAGAATCTCGTCGCTTTCAACTACCTGACCGTAAACTATATGAAAGAACGCAATTTCAGCGTCCCCGGTCTAAGTTCACAGGTAGAAAAATCCGGTCGTGTGGTCGAGGAGTCCCTAGATTCCCTCAATCAATCCCCAGAATTAATCGCAAAGAAGCTGATCCAACGTACCAAGAAGGAACCAGAACAGATGACCTAACCTTGATCCTACAGGGTGCGATCGATCGAGAACGCCGTCGTCTGTTACATTGGTTTCTCATCTGTCAGATCACGGGTTTGTTATCTGGTGGGGTCATATCCATTTCTCTTAAAGGTGAACCCCTATCGGGAGCGGGTTGGGGATTGGGCATCGGTAATCTCCATTTCGGGGTGTCCGTCGGTTTTCTATCGAAAAAATAGTCGTCACCCGATAATCACGCTTAAGGTTGCGACCACGCAGTTGCCGTGAGACTTCAGACGTTCGTTTTGTCGAACGTCCGATCACCTCACCCCGTCATATCATTTCCTTACCACCCGGCCCGCTTTCAACAAAATCGAGTATGTCTTCTGGATACGGAAAGTCTTCTGGGATGCTGGCCAACAATCGATCGAGCGTTGGATTGCATGGCTTCTCTGTGAGTTCAACGATTGAATTCTCGTCAAGTCCGAAGTTTTCAGCAATCTTGTGGGGAATTTCGATATCCATGATCTTCTTGTCCGATAAAGTTAGAAAATTAACCTTAAATACTTATTTAATTCAGTTATCGGTCAGATAAGGGGAAATAACTGCAATTTTTCCCTTAAGTAATCGCATTTAGACCTTTTTTCTCCACCAGAGACAGCAGTTTTAATGCGGGTCCGGCTGGATGTTTCTCTCCTCTTTTAAGCTCCTTTTTTTTTCCAGGCTATGAGGTAACGACGATCAGATTTTCAGTCATTTTTATTTCTATTCTATCATCACCGTCAAACATTGTTTAACAAAAAGATAGAATGGTAATGTCAAACAATGTTTAACGGATTGTGGAACCATGAGATCGAAATCCATCGGGGTGAGGATTCCGGACGCGATCAACGAACGCTTTGAGAGTTACGGACGGTGGCATTTTCCCAAGGGGGACAGTTTCGACAAGACAAAAACCGCCCTCGACCTCATCTGCAAGGGATTGCAATGTTCTCCCGACCAAGAGAACGATATTGAACAAATCGTCAAACGAATCGTTGAACAAGAAATGAGAACAGTAATCGAGGAGGTGACGGCGACGGTTGCCGGTCTCAACCGGGAAATTGAAACCCTGAAACGGTTAATCGATCGAGAGGATACAGAGGAAGATTCGGGAATGTCTCGCTCGACCCTAGCCCCGATTTTCGAGGATTTTTGAGAACCAGTCATTCTCTCCTCGGTCGCTCGATCACCCTAAAGAAAATTTAAGTTATCTATTAAGCTACTGATAGAGGATTATCTTGCTGCCAACGAATAATACTAACTAGATACATCAGAAGATGAGAGG
Organism: Microcystis sp. LE19-41.2A; assembly: GCF_027530405.1. Lineage (NCBI taxonomy): Bacteria > Bacillati > Cyanobacteriota > Cyanophyceae > Chroococcales > Microcystaceae > Microcystis > Microcystis sp. LE19-41.2A. Next base: position 44,849 of record NZ_JAPZQJ010000175.1, read on the forward strand.
AGACCATTTAAGTACCGAGTAAAAAGAGTTAATCTTTTTACTCATAACTAATCCCATGACAGCATCTTCACTGCCATAAACATTTTGTAATAAAAAACACGCTTCGGTAATGACAGCTTCACAGCTAAAGAATGGATAGGACAAATTAGCAGTTGCTTGAGTTGCCCATTGGTGAAAAGCTTCTCGACGGTTGACTATTGCCACTAAAAGTCCCGTATCTAAAAAATATTTGACTTCATTTGCTGCCGATAACTGGAAGATAGTCTTTATTACTGGCTAAATCTCCCGGCCTCCCATCCAACCAATGTATTCCTCGGCCGCTTCAGAAAATGAAATCGGTTTTTCTTTCTCTGAAATTTCTGTTTTCTGTGCCTTAAATTGCAAGAACTCAATAAAATTTATTATCTCTTGCTATTGTTGCGGGGTAAGAGCGTGCAGTTTTTCTATAATCATTTCTGATAGGAGAGTTGCTTTATTCATGAAAATTCTAGGCTGGTTTTTTTCAGTATTATATCTTATCGCTTACTTCTCCTCAACGAAAAAAATGATAAGAATTAAACCGCAAAAGCAAGATTCTGTCAGGGCGTGAAAATTAAGTTTTTAGTCGATGAATTTTTAATTGGGTCGATTTGAATGAATTTGTGATACAATAAAAAGGCTGAAATACTTAATAATTTTAGATCATGAATGCGACGACAATTGAAATTGGCACTTTGATTGATCGTTCTCCTAAAATTCGAGGAGGAAGACCAACAATTGCGGGGACAGGAGTGACAGTGCGCCGCCTCGTTTCTTGGTATAAATTAGGGCTGACTCCTGAAGAAATTTTAAACCGGATGGGACATCCCCATTTAGATTTAGCGGTTCTTCGGTTTTTGTTATGCAATGGACGGGGGTTATAAGGGATGAAACCCTTATATAGAAAGACATGGCTGCGATTTTTGCCAATTGTTTTCGATCTAGAACGAGCTAATCAATTAAGTCTCTTGCCAGATAAGGATTTAGTCGATTTATGCCCCCTGCTCGAACCAGACCAAGTAACGAAGAACCAAAACTCTCTCCACCAGACTCACTATAATTCACACAGTAGCCTAGCTATGTCGGCAGAATCTAGACATCGGAGCTTACTTGCCAATCGATACCAACTGGTCGAGTTGATCGGTAGCGGTGCCATGGGACAAGTATATCGAGCAGAAGATAAACTATTAGGTGGCGTAACCGTCGCCGTCAAATTCCTCTCGCAAACTCTCCTCAACAACAGAATGCGCGAGCGCTTCGAGCGAGAGGCGACTATTTCGGCACTTTTAGGCGAAAAAAGTATTCATGTTGTTAAGGTTCGTGATTATGGTGTAGATGACAAGGAAGTCCCCTTCTACGTCATGGAATTTTTGCCGGGGGAGAGCATGAGTGAAATCATCAAACATCAGCCGCTGCCCCTCCCGCGCTTTCTCAATCTCACCCGTCAGATTTGTTTCGGCCTGGAATGCGCCCATAAGGGTATTATCTTCCAAGGGGAGATGTGTCCGATTATTCACCGGGACATCAAACCAAGCAATATTATGGTGATTCAGGACTCAGGATTAGGGGAATTGGTGAAAATTCTCGATTTTGGCATCGCTAAACTCATCCAATCGGGAGAATCCCAAACCCAATCGTTTATGGGAACCTTAGCCTATTGTTCCCCGGAACAGATGGAAGGTAAAGAACTCGATCATCGTTCCGATATCTACAGTTTTGGGATTATGATGTACGAGATGATCACGGGAGAAACGCCCGTTTTTCCCGATAATCCCTCCTTTGGCGGTTGGTATGAGGTTCACCACTACGCCGAACCCCGTTCCTTTAATTCTAGCTTGCAATTACCGCCAGAATTAGAACAGTTAATCCTGCGCTGCTTGGCCAAAGCACCCAGCGATCGCCCTTCAAGTGTTACAGATATACTACAACGTCTCGAACGACTTGAACCCCTAGTCAAAAATGAAATCGTCAAAAAAACCGACGATTACACCCGCAAAATCAAAACCCCTCGTGATTTAAATCAAACCATTGTTTCTGCTGCTAATGCGAGGGATATCTGTGTCAAGTCCAGTTGGCCCGAGGATAAACCGCGCCAAAAAATTGTCTTCTCACGCTGTCTCCAGGCTGCTGACGGCGTTTTTCCCGGTTTATGGGTAATGTTGGATCGAGAAGATATCGCCGTCCGGGTTGCTAGTGTCCGTTATAATCAATTCCTCTTTTTACCCACACCTCACCCGATGATTCTCTGGATTACTGTCCTCTATCATCGTCAATGGGGCCCCCGCTGGTTGCCTTGTTATTTGGACTTAAAAACCCCTCAAGGTCAAAAAATGACCAAAACCCTCGCCGAAGCCGGTCAATACTGGATTTTATTTTTCCCCCTCGAAGGCAGCAACATCTGTGAAAATGTGATCAACGCTAATATTCCCGCCAATCAATGCCAAATTTTGCAGCAATGGGTGACAGATAGTCAATCGGGCCAGGGTGGCAACCCGCAAATTAGCAAGCGGATGTTAAAACAGAAAATCGAGCAACTTAAACCCCAGATTCTGGCCAAATTAGAGTCAGAACTGGCCGGGCAGCCCTAAAAAATCAGGGGGGTATGATGAGTTGCTGAAACGGATGTAATTTTGGGGTAATCGATGAATATGCCCCATAACAGCGCAGTCGAGCGGACAGCGGACGGGACTAATATTTGTGTATATTGCCAAAGCTATCTGCCGCTCTTCACTTTCGCTATTAGCCATCATCCATTCCCAATGCCTACTTCTGTATTATAAGTTGGGTACTATTTTTGTAGATAGTGCAGAAATCTACAGGAGATCAAGTATTGACATCCTCGCCGCCCTAAAAGTGCGGCGATTCCTAAACCTCACGATTTAAGTTTCTGCTTCCACCACCGTCGCATACCACAGTTAAAAAACCATGTACTGTCTTACACAGAGTCCACAGACTTTCGCCCCATTTCA